>JASHSC010000068.1 GCA_030036915.1 Terriglobia bacterium | reverse complement strand
TTCGGCATCAGGCCGCGCGGTCCCAGCACCTTGCCCAGGCGTCCGACGGACTTCATCATGTCCGGAGTGGCCACGACCGCGTCAAAATCCATCCAGCCGCCCTGGATTCTCGCCACCAGATCGTCGCCGCCGGATTCGTCCGCCCCTGCTTCGCGTCCTTCGCGAACCTTGTCGCCGGAGGCGATCACCACCACGCGCTTGGACTTTCCAAGCCCGTGCGGCAGAACTACCGTGCCGCGCACCATCTGGTCCGCGTGCTTGGGGTCAACGCCCAAGCGCATGGCGACTTCAACGGTTTCATCAAACTTTGCGAATGCCGCCTTCTTAATCAGCGGCATGGCGTCCGCCAGCAGGTAGGCAGGCTTATCCACCAGCTTGGCGGATGCTGTGTACTTCTTTCCCACTTTAGCCATCCTTGTACTCCGTTCAGAATTTCGAAACTGAAATTCGGAAACTGGAAATTAGAAACTGGAAACTAAGACCTCCGTGCTACTTCCTTTCGTTTCCGCTCAGGCGAGGCCGGCCGCATGCCCCGCAGTTAACGCGTGCTGCCCTAACACGCAGCACTCAAATCAATCCCCATTTCCAATTTCTAGTTTCCAGTTTCTAATTTCCAGTTTCCAGCCTTACGCCACTTCAATTCCAATGCTCCGCGCCGTGCCCTTGATGGTGGCAATCGCCGCGGCGATGTCGCGCGCGTTCAGGTCCGGCAGCTTCAGTTTGGCAATTTCTTCCACCTGTTTTTCGGTGACCTTCCCTACTTTATTGCGATTGGGCTCGCCGGAGCCCTTGGCGATTCCCGCCGCGCGCTTGAGGAGAACAGAGGCAGGAGGCGTTTTGGTCACGAAAGTGAATGTGCGATCATGATAAACCGTAATAACCACCGGAATGATCAGCCCTTCCTGGTCCTTGGCAGATGTCTTGGCGTTGAAGGCCTTGCAGAAATCCATGATGTTCACGCCATGCTGGCCCAAAGCCGGCCCCACGGGCGGAGCAGGAGTGGCTTTCCCCGCCGGTATTTGCAGCTTCACCATCGCGTTGACGCGTTTTGCCATGTTGCACTCCGTTTGGAAACTGGAAATTAGAAACTGGAAATTGGCACCGCGTGCGGTCTTAATTGACCAATCTCCGATTTCCCGTTTTTAGTTTCCAATTTCTAGTTTCCGATTTCCAGTTTCCGCTCTTAGATCTTCTCCACCTGATAAAAATCCAGTTCCACCGGAGTCTGGCGGCCGAAGATGGTCACCATGACGCGCAATGTGGAGCGGTCTTCGTTGATTTCGTCCACCACGCCATTGAAATCGCGAAATGGTCCGTCGGTAATCTTGACGTTTTCGCCGCGGTCGAACTTCAGTTTGGGCTTTGGGTGCTCGGCCGCAACCTCGACGCGGTGCACAATGCGATCGACTTCTTCGGGCGTAAGCGGGCTCGGCCGCTGTCCGGAACCCACAAACCCCGTCACCCGCGGCGTAGAGCGCACCATGTGCCAGGTGTTGTCGTTCATTTCCATCTCCACCAGCACATAGCCCGGATAGAAGAGTTTGGGGGTGACCACTTTTTTCCCCTGCCGCAATTCGATCACGTCTTCGGTGGGAACCATGATCTCCCCGAACTGGTCGGTGAGACCCTCGGCATCGATCCTGCTCTTCAGAGTTTCAGCAACCTTCTTCTCAAACCCCGAGTAGGTGTGGAGGATATACCAATTCTTAGCCATGCTCGTCTTTCCCGTATTGAGATCCTGTGCTGTCAAGATTCTATCCACCTTGGGTATGATGCTGCCTCAGACGAAGCGCTTGAAAAAATCCAGGACGTGGTAGACCACGTACTGAAACACCTGATCGCATATCCAAAAATAAATTCCGAATATAAACGTCGTGATAATCACCATCACCGTGGTGCCATAAACTTCCTGGAAGCCGGGCCAGGTCACGCGCTTGGTTTCACTCTTGACTTCAGATGCGTACTGCCGAAATTCCTGCCAGGCCCCTTTGGCTGACGCTCCGGTACTTCGTTCCTCCCGACTGACTTTGACTTCTTCACCCATGTCGCTCCACATCTCCCCCAACGCCGAACCACTCGCCGGCGAAATCCCTTGCACCCGCAATTTCTGGCAGGGGCGGAGGGATTCGAACCCCCATGACCGGTTTTGGAGACCGGCAGATTAGCCGTTAATCTGACGCCCCTTCGAAAACCAGTAGACAGTAAGCACCTGGCAGTAGGCAGCGGAAACAACAATTCGCCAGCCAGCCTACTGATTTCTGCCTCTTGCCTACTTCACTTCCTTATGGACCGTATGGTGCCGGCACGTGGGGCAGAATTTCTTCAGCTCCAGCCGGTCCTGGTTCTTTTTCTTATTCTTCGTCGTAGAATAATTGCGGTTCTTGCAGTCACCGCACTGTAACGTAATGATTTCGCGCATCGCTCACCAAGTGTTTCGCTCACAGCCAACTGTCAAAGCCAGACGTGCCGATTCGCTGAAAGCTGTGGGCTGCCGGCTGTCAGCCTTACTGAATAACATCCGCGACGGTGCCGGCGCCCACGGTGTGGCCGCCTTCGCGGATGGCGAAGCGCAGACCTTTTTCCATGGCGATGGGGGTGATCAATTCGATCGCCAGGTTCACGTTGTCGCCGGGCATCACCATTTCCGTCCCCGCCGGCAGCGTCGCCACCCCCGTCACATCCGTCGTGCGGAAATAGAACTGCGGACGGTAGCCGTTGAAGAACGGCGTGTGCCGCCCTCCTTCTTCCTTCGTCAAGATGTACACCGAGGCGTTGAACTTCGTGTGCGGAGTGATCGACGCGGGCTTCGACAGCACCATGCCCCGCTCCACATCGTCCTTTTCCGTGCCCCGCAGCAACACCCCGATGTTGTCCCCCGCCTGCCCCTCGTCCAGCAGCTTCTTGAACATCTCGACACCCGTTACCACCCGCTTGAACGGCTCCGGACGCAGCCCCACGATCTCGATCTCCTCCTGCACCTTCACCTTCCCCCGCTCCACGCGCCCCGTCACCACCGTGCCGCGGCCCGAAATCGAGAAAATATCCTCCACCGGCATCAGGAACGGCTTGTCGATCTCGCGCTGCGGGAGCGGTATGTAACTGTCCACCGCGTCCATCAGCTCGTGAATCGTCTTCTCCCACTTCGCGTCGCCTTCCAGAGCCTTCAGCGCCGAGCCCCGAATGATCGGAATCTTGTCCCCCGGAAACTGATACTTGTTCAGCAGGTCGCGAACTTCCACTTC
>JASHSC010000711.1 GCA_030036915.1 Terriglobia bacterium | reverse complement strand
CAATTCCGGAATGCCCAAATCCTTCGATCCCAGCGGCGACATCCTGGCGTCGGGCGCGTACTCCTCGAGCAAATCCAGCGCGATGCGCGCGCGGTGCAGGCGTTCGCGGCCCATTTTGACGGCTAAATCCTCGATGTGAATGCCGGAGGGGTAGATATCCGGCGCGTTCCGCAAGCCGAATTTCAAGTAAACGGGCGCGGCCACCTCAATGATGGTTGCCATTTCGTAGTATCGAACGAAGCCGCCGAAGTTGTCAGGAACCTCGATGTAAAGGTCGATGGGAATGTCGACGGCCTGGCGAATGGCTCCCATTTGCGCCGGGCTCAAATCGGTGGGGATGTTCATCGTTGAGACGCCGCACCGCTCGAAGATCAGCGCGGTGGCGGGATTGGCCGCGGCAAGCGTGACGGAACTCTTGATCACCAGGTTCTTCGGCAATTCACCTTTCTGCTTCATGGCATCCAGCACCCAAATCAGTCCGAGGTCCGCCGGGAGAATGCTGCGAATGCCCAGGTCACAGGCGCGGCGAACGTCCTCAATGGCGTAGACCAGTTGATCGGCGCCGCGATGCTGAAGGCCGATGACCTTGCCCGCGGCCGATGCCGTCTGCGCGCCGGTTTCGAACGTAGCGCGCGGACCGACGAACAGGCAAACCTCAATTCCCTCTTCGTGCCCGATTGCCGCCATCTCGCGAATTTCACTTCGCGTCAGCAGCATCACGCCGCTCCCCTGGCTCACCCGGTGGATTGGCACTTTGTGCGCCTTGGCCGCTTCCAGAACTTCGCGGAAGACTCGCGGACCTTCGACACTCGGAATCTCAATGCGATACTGCCCGCCGTCCTTAAAGCGTTTAGAGCTGGACTTCAGCGCGTGATTGTCTTCGCCGGGAAGTTTAAGTTTGGAGAGAAATTGTTGAGTCTTCTTCATGCTCGCCCCCGCATTTCTTTTCGTGCCGAAGAATCTTATCCCCGCAAAGGACCACGGAGGTTGTTATTGCGTATACTTCATGTAAACCGTGCGCGCTTCAGTATAAAAGTCCAGCGCGGCGGGCCCCTGTTCCCTCATTCCGAAACTGGATTCCTTGGTGCCGCCGAAGGGAAGTTGGTATTCCACGCCCGCCGTGGGAAGGTTGACGGTGATCAGGCCGGCTTCAATCTTATTGATGAACTGATGGACGCGCGTAAGGTCGCGTGAAACGATTGAAGCGGAAAGGCCGAACTTCACACCATTGGCCAGGCGCATCGCATCCTCGAAATCGTCGGCAACCATCAAGCTCAGCACCGGGCCGAAGACTTCCTCCTGCGCGATGCGCATCTCCGGCTTTACGCCGGTGAAGATCGTGGGCTCAACAAAGAAACCATGATCGTAAATGCCTCCCGTCAGCCGCTTGCCGCCGCAAACCAGCTTTGCGCCCTCACTTTGTCCAATTTCGATGTACCTCAAGTCGGTGGAAAGCTGGGCGGCGTCCACGGCCGGGCCGATGTCGATTCCAGCTTCAAGCCCGTTGCCGACCTTCAGCTTGCGGGTCTTGGCGACCAGCTTTTCGAGCAACGGCTCGTAGATCGCCCTCTCAACGATCGCGCGACTGCACGCGGTGCATTTTTGGCCGGTGGAGAAAAACGCGCCGTTTACCAGGACATCCGCGGCGAAATCAAGATCGGCATCCTTCAGAACGATCGTCGGGTTCTTCCCTCCCATTTCCAGTTGCACGCGCACCTTGCGCCGCGTCACTTTATCGTACAGCGCGTTGCCCACGTCGCACGAACCTGTGAACGATACAGCCCGGACGGCAGGATGTTCCACCAACGTATTGCCTACCGCGCTGCCTGCGCCGGTCACGTAGTTCAGGACGCCGGCGGGAATTCCCGCCTCGTGCAGTGCCTCCACAATCCGATGGGCGCTCAGCGGGGCGAGCGAGGCCGGCTTGATCACCACGGTGTTGCCTGCCACCAGCGCGGGCGCCATTTTCCAGGCGGGGATGGCGCTGGGAAAATTCCAGGGAGTGATGAGCGCCACCACGCCCAGAGGCTTGCGCATTGTGTAGCAGAAGACGTTATCGCGCTCGGAAGGAATCTGGTAACTGAACTGCCGCGCGCCCTCGCCGCCGAAGTAGCGCAGAATGTTGACGACGCGCTTTACTTCGCCCTTGGCTTCTGGCAGCGTCTTGCCTTCTTCGCGCGTCATCTCTTCGCCCAGCTTCGCGAGCCGGCTTTCCAGCAACTCTGCGGCTTTGAAGAGATACTCACCGCGCCGCGGGGCCACCATCGTACTCCAGGAAGGAAACGCCTTCGCCGCAGCATCGCACGCCACCTGGACATCTTCCGCACTTGAAGCCTGAAAGTTTCCGACGATTTCGTTTGTGTTGGCAGGATTGATGTTGGGAAATGTCTTTTGAGACTGGCATTCCACCCACTGGCCGCCGACGTAATTCCGAAATAATTCCGACATATCTGCTCCTCACCCGAAGAAACTCCCGATTCTGCTTCGGGGCTGGCTTACCCTCACTTAGGCAAGCATCATCTTCATGGGCCGCAACGCGCGACTTCCTACTCTGAATTAGTCCTCAGCAATCGCCGCATCTCCTCCTCCGCCTGATTCATCGGGTGCGTGTCCGCCTGGGCGCGCAGCTTCTTGAAGTTGGGATATCCCGCAGCCTGCTCCCCGAGCCATTCCGTGTTAAATCGGCCGTCGCGGATTGCCGC
>JASHSC010000710.1 GCA_030036915.1 Terriglobia bacterium | reverse complement strand
TCCGAAGGTGTGAAAAAGCAAACAATCTCACGCAAAGGCGCAAAGACGCAAAGTCAGACAAAGCAGAAGTGCTTTGCTTTCTTGGCAGTGAGTTGCGCCTTGGCGTTTTTGCGTGAGGTGTTTTGCTTTTGAGTAGATTTCTTCACATCTTCTCCGGGCCGCGCTGCGCTACAGTCGGCTGACCTGCGCATTTGCTTGGAGTGAGATGAATCGGAAACTCAAATTCGCGCTGCTGGGCCTCGCGCTGGTTCACCTCGTGGTGCTGTGTGCGCGCTTTTTTGCGCCGTACGACCCCGCGGAGCAGCATCGTGATTTCCCCTTCGCCTCGCCCATGCGCCCGCATTGGGTGGATGCGCAGGGGCGCGCGCACTTGCGGCCGTTCGTTTATGCGCTGGTCTACCATCCCGAGTTATCCGCCGCCGTGCCGTATGAAGGAGACCGCAGCCGTCCGCTGCCTGTGCGCTTTTTCCTGGAATCGGCAAGCGCCGAGGGTGAATTGCCGAGCGGCGTGCCGGGTGGGCCGCAGCCCGCAAAGCACCTGCGGTTGTTTGGAGTCGATCGGCCCGGCGAAATCTTCCTGCTGGGCACGGACGATTACGGCCGCGACCAGCTTTCGCGCCTGCTTTACGGCGGCCAGGTCTCGCTTTTTGCCGGACTGTTTGCCGCCGCGCTCTCGCTGGGCCTGGGAATTCTACTGGGAAGCACCTCTGGGTTTTACGGCTCATGGCTCGACGCCATCATCATGCGCGGGGCGGAAATCTTCATGGCGCTGCCGTGGATTTATCTGCTTTTCGCGGTGCGAGCCTTTCTGCCGCTACACGTGGGCGCGCGCGAGTCGTTTTTCCTGCTGGTGGGCGTGATCGGACTCACCGGCTGGGCGCGCCCGTCACGCCTGGTTCGTGGGGTGGTGCTGAGCGCCAAGCAGCGTGAATACGTTCTGGCCGCGCGCAGCTTCGGTGCGTCAAATTTCTACCTCCTGCGCCGCCACATTCTGCCGGAAACCTACGGGGTTGTCCTGACCCAAGCCGCCCTGCTGATTCCGCAATACATTCTGGCGGAAGTGACGTTCTCATTCTTGGGCCTCGGAGTCAGCGAGCCCGCGCCAAGCTGGGGCAACATGCTCGCGGCCCTGCAGAAGTTGTCTGTGCTTGAATCCTATTGGTGGATGTTCGCGGCGGGCCTGGTGCTGGTGCCAGTGTTCTTGTTGTATCACCTGCTGGCTGATGCATTGCAGCAGAATCCCTAGCGCGGATCGTCCGTCGACTAACGGATCCGCGGGACTTCTGGCGCACCGATCACCAAGATACCAAGACGCGGGGGAGATTTCGCCGCAGATATCGCGGATAGACGCAGATTACTCTTTCACGGTCCGATCTGCGCAAACAGCATGAATCCGCGGCCGGCAAGGTGGGAGTGTTACTTTTCCTGCGGCTTCAGCGCCGCGCGCAGCTTGTCGGCAAGTGTGCCGGGGCCATCGGCTGAAGGAGCATTGCGGTCCATCCACTCGCGCACTTCCTCGGCCTCACGCGCTTCGGTGACGGCTTTCGCGCTCAGGCGGATGCGCCGGCCTGAGGGGTCGATTTCCAGCACGACGACCTCGACGTCCGCCCCGACGGGAAAGGCCCGCCGGAGATCACCTTCCTTGGCGATGCCGGTTTCGCTCAACGGGATGACGCCGGTACGCCCGGGAGCGAGGTACACGAACACTCCGAAGTTCTCGTGCCGCTCCACCTTTCCCTTCAGGCGCGCGCCTGGAACGATGCCAGGGCGTGCTCTCGACGCTCCCTCGGTGCGCGCCCAGCCTTCCGGAACGAGCGCCACGGCGATGCGTTTCTGATCGGTGTCGATAGCCAGAATCTCAAATGTGGCCGTCATTCCCGGGGCAACCTGACCGGACCAGCCTTTTGATCCTCCGGTGGGCTCGAACGTGGAAGCATGGGCCAGCGCCTCGATGCCCGGCTCAAGCTCCACGAACGCCCCGAACTGCGCGACGCGCGTGACGCGGCCCGGCAGTCGTTGGCCGATTTTGTAAACCTCGCTCACTCTTGACCAGGGGTCGCCGGAGAGCTGCTTCAACCCGAGCGAAATCTTCTGTTTTTCCCCGTCCACGCGCAGGACCTTGACCTGAATCTCTTCGCCCACCTTGACGACCTCCGCAGGGTTAGACACCCGGGACCATGCCATGTCGGAGATGTGGAGCAGCCCCTGGACTCCCGCGCCGAGATCGACAAACGCGCCGAACTCGCGGACGGAGGCCACGCGGCCAGTCATGACTGCGCCGGGGACAATCTTGTCGCGGAGTTTGCCGGCGTTCGCCCGCTGCTCGTCTTCGAGGAGCGCGCGGCGGCTGACCACGATGTTCGCGCCGCCTTCCTTGTACTCAATGATGCGGAACTGGTAGACGTGCCCTTCGTGCGCCGAGGTGTTGGTGCCGCGGACGTCGATCTGCGAAAGAGGGCAGAAGGCACGACGCCGGCCGATGCGCACCTCGTAGCCGCCCTTGACCGCCCGCTCGACCTTCCCTTCCACCGGCAGGCCGCTTTGAAAGGCGGCTTCGAACTGCCGATCACTCGCGGCCGCTCCAGCCAGCTTGCGGGAGAGCGTCAGCGCGCCTGAGGTTGATACCACGATCCCCTGAACCAGGCCGCCCACCGCCACCTCGAACTCGCCGTTGGCGTTCTTCAGTTCGGCGATGTCCATGACCGCCTCACCTTTGCGGCCAATGTCGACAAACGCCACCTCCGGGCCGATGGCGACGATCCTGCCTTCAACGAGTGCGCCTTGCTCGAGGCGCTTGGCCTGGACCGAAGCCTCGAACATCGCAGCAAAGTCTTCCGGATTGTCACTCACACCACACTCCTCATCACGATTGCGATTTGCCCGCCGACACTCATTCCCTCGCGCGGGCATAAACGGGCAACCAGCGATTGTACCAGCAGGATCAAATCATATGAAGAACGAGCTCAACCGCCCGGCGGCGCGGGCATCTTGCCCGCCCTTGTGGCATGGTCATCCTGGCCATCCGCATGGGCTGGAAGCCCGCGCCACAAGCCCTTGCGCTTGCTTTGCTTCCATCCTTTCTGGTTTACTACAGCCGGGGCTAATGCGTTGCATTTCCTGAAGAACTTCGCGGTCTTTGTAGGGTGATCGCGGGGTGAGTGCAGCATTCTGATGCGACTATTTTTTCGGCCCGGTGGGGCGGA
>JASHSC010000709.1 GCA_030036915.1 Terriglobia bacterium | reverse complement strand
CGGTTGTCATCACCACAAGATCGAATTGAGCGAAGCTCAAATGTTGCAGGAGATCCCCGATGCCTTGGATTCGATGGGTCAGCCCAGTGTGGATGGGGTGAACACTTACATCATCTCCCGCGCCACGAAGAAGGCGGGGGTCACGGTGGCGCTCAGCGGAGTGGGTGGTGATGAGCTTTTCGCCGGGTATTCCACGTTCCGCTCTATTCCGAAGATGCTGAGCTTCCGGCAATTTGTCGGATGGCTGGCGCCCTTGGCTAATGAATCAAGCAAGCTGCTGGGGTACAGTCAGACCAATCCCTTTTCCAAATTCCTCGCTATGGTCGGCAATTCCTATTACGGGGGCCATCCTTATTTCCTTTCGCGGGCGCTTTTCCTGCCAAAATGCGTGCGCACGCTGCTCGCGCCGGAAGTGTCCCGGATGGACGACCTCGAGCCACGGTGGGATTACGCGGCCCGGCTTCGGCAGGTTCGCGAGCTGGAGGCGGTCAACCAAGTCTCGGTACTGGAAGGGGCGTCGTACATGGGAAACACCCTCCTGCGTGACACCGACTTCATGAGCATGGGAGTGTCGCTCGAGGTCCGACACCCATTCCTGGATCATCGGCTCTGGGAATTCGTTCTCCCCCTAGCTGGGCGGATGAAGCTGGATCCGAAACTGCCCAAGCCGCTTCTGCTGCGAGCCGCGGGCGAGCGGTTGCCGCTCGAAATCTACTTGCGGCGGAAGATGGGCTTCACGTTGCCGTTTGAACGATGGCTGCACAATGGGCTGGGCCAGGAAGTGGAACACGCGCTTCTGGACGACCTGAAACGTGAGGACGCTTTGCTGAAACGGAGTGCGGTGGCGAATGTCTGGAAGGCTTACCGACGCGGCAAGACCAGTTGGTCAAGGCCCTGGGCGCTCTTTGCCCTGAACGGATGGATGCGCCGCAACCTTGGGGGGCTAGCTTGAGAATCGTTATCGACGCATCATCGACACAGATGGGCGGGGCAGTCACCTATCTCGACAGCTTTCTAAGACGCCTTCCGCCCGCCCAAAGCGGCGACGAATTTGTGATTTATTTGTCTCCCGCGATTGCGGGAAGGCAGCGCGGGCTGGGGCCGAACGTCAGACTCGTTCCCGTTTCCATGGGCCGTAGGAGCTGGTGGGGCAAACTCTGGTGGCAGCAAGTGACGCTGCGGCAGCGGTTGAAGCGGCATGGCGCGGAGGCGCTGCTCTCGCTGGGAAATTTCGCCATGCTGGGCTGTCCGGTGCGGCAAGTTCTGCTGGTGCGCAACGCCCTCTATTTCTCCGAGTTGTACCTCAGGGAATTGCTGCCGCGGCACTCGACGGCGTTTCGGTGGGAATTCGCACTGCGGCGGCTGCTGATTTGCCGAAGCGTGCGCAGCGCCGACGTGGTGATGGCGCCCACGCGCGCCTTGGTGGAGGAGCTGGGGGCGTTCGTGCAGGCGGAGCCCGAAAAGTTTCTGGTGAATCCCTACGGTGCGGCGCCCCCCGCGGAGGCCTGCCCCGAGGGCGCGGAAACCGGTGCCGCGCCGGACCGCGCCGGCGATTCGGCGCTACGCTTAGTTTATGTTTCGCATTACTGCGAGCACAAAAACCTGCGGACGCTGCTCGCGGCAATGCCACTGCTCAATCGGCAGGGAGATTTCCGGCTGGTGACCACTGCCGATCCGGGGTGGGAAGGCGCGGCGTGGACGGTGACGCACCGGGGGGATCAAGCACTGGCGCGCCGGCCGGAGGTCGCGACGAGCGTGAAGTTTGTGCGCGCACCCACGGTGGGAGACGTGCGGGAGCTTTACCGTGCCGCCGACATTTTTGTCTTCCCCTCTGTGTGCGAGTCGTTCGGACATCCCATGGCGGAAGCCATGACGAATGGATTGCCGATTGTGGCCGCGGATACGCCGGTGAACCACGAGGTTTGCGGGAATGCGGCGCTTTACTTCCGCCCATTCAATCCGGAAGACCTGGCGGAAAAAATCCAGCGTCTGGGCGCCGACCGAGCGGTGCGGGAGAAACTGGGAGCGGCGGGCCGGCGTCGCGCGGCCGCCTTCTTCCGCTGGGAAGACCATGTAGAGCGGATACTTCGCGCCTGCCGGCCGCCGCGCCCCGCCACCGTCCCCGAGGAGCCGGAGCTTTGCGCCCGAGGCCTTTCGTAGCATTCGTTGTAGCGCCGGGCTTTAGACTGGCATATGCCGACCTGAAGGTCGGCGCAACGATCTGATCACATGTTGAATGTCTACCGAACTCGTTTCAGCCTGGGGAATCGCGCGGCGCGAGCGTGCTGGAATGTGGTCTGGCTGCTGCTTTATCGCCCCTCGCCGACGTTTTGCTTCGTGTGGCGGCGGGTGCTGCTGCGGCTGTTCGGGGCGGTTGTGGCGGGGAGCGCTCACCCTTACCCGCGCTGCCGCATCTGGGCGCCCTGGAACCTGACGATGGAAGAACACAGCTCGCTGGCCAACGACGTGGACTGCTACAGCGTCGCTCCCATCAAGCTGGGCGCCCACGCGACGGTCTCGCAATATGCGTTTCTGTGTACGGCTACGCACGACATCGCAGACCCGGACTTCAGCTTGATCGCGAAGCCCATCGAGATCGGGGAGGACGCCTGGGTGGCGGCGCGGGCGTTCGTCGGACCGGGCGTGAGATTGGGCGCTGGGGCGGTGGTGGGGGCCACGGCATCTGTTTACCACGATGTTCTGGAGTGGACCGTGGTGGGTGGCAACCCCGCCCGGGTCATCAAGCCGCGTGTTGTGAAAGCCGGTGGGCCGGACGCAGCGGGCATCGAGCCCTGGGCGCGCGAGCCGGAAACCGCCTGCCTTGCCGCGGAGAGCCGACCATGAACATGCCCCGCATCGCCGCCATCATCCTGACCAAGAATGAGGAGATCAACCTGCCCGCTTGTCTCGAAAGCCTGGAAGACGTGGCGTCGGAGGTTTACGTAGTGGACTCCGGCAGCACGGACCGCACGGTGGAAATCGCCGGGCGGTGCGGCGCACGCGTGCTGGCGCACGATTTTGCCAGCCATGCGGCCCAGTTCAATTGGGCGCTGGACCGGATCGATACGGATGCAGAGTGGATCCTGCGAATTGACGCCGACGAGCGGCTGAGCGTGGAATTGCGGCGGGACCTGGCCCATCGCTTGGCCGGGGTGGGGAGCGAAGTGGCAGGGCTGCTGATTCCCCGCCGAGTGCACTTCCTGGGCCAATGCATTCGCCACGGCGACACCTACCCCGTGTGGCAGCTTCGGCTGTGGAGAAAGGGAGCGGGGAGGGTGGAAGATACCTGGATGGACGAGCACGTGGTTCTGGCCGCAGGGCGGACGGCCAAGCTGCGGGGCGACCTGATCCACCAGATTCCGCTTAGCCTGTCGGAGTGGACCCGCAAGCACGATGCGTATGCGATGCGAGAGTGTAAGGATATCCTGGCGGGGCACGTCGCGGACGCCCGCCTGGCACCCGGCCAGGCTCGTCTGAAAAGGATCTTGAAGACCCACCTCTATCTCCGCTTGCCGCTCTTCTACCGGGCGTTTGGGTATTGGTTCTACCGATATTTCCTGCGGCTTGGATTCCTGGACGGCACGGAGGGGCTGATCTACCACTTTCTGCAAGCCTTCTGGTACCGGTTTCTGGTTGATGCGAAATTATATGAGCTGCGGAAACAACAAGCTCTGCGTGCGCGATTCGAAACCGCCAGCCACGCCGCCAATGCCCCCGCGCAACTGTCAACGACGCCGCGCCAGCGGGAAATGACCGCGGAAATTAACTGCCCATACTGATTCAGAAAGCGCGGCGAAGGCTGGAGGAAGGCTCATCGCAGACCGGGGGAAGGCTCGGCGCGAGAGCCATGAGGGGCGCACTACCTGCCAATGAGAATCCTGATTCTCAACG
>JASHSC010000708.1 GCA_030036915.1 Terriglobia bacterium | reverse complement strand
TATGCGGCTCACAAACCGTCCTGGACGCATTTTGCCGCCGCACTGCAGTGCGATGGCGAAAGCCATCACAGCTTTTCAAACTCCAGAGAAGAGTAATCGCATTTTGGAAGTATATGGTCTTGCAAGGCGCACAGCCAAAACCATCACCGACAGGACGGCTTTGTTTGCAGAGTTCGCGCGAATCCGTGAATCGGGCTATGCTTTTGACCGGGAAGAGGCAGTGGATGGAGGGCTCGGCATTGGTGCCCCGATTTGCTGCGAGGGTCAGCCCGTCGTTGCTGCAATTAGCCTTTCGATGCCTCTGGTGCGCTTCAATTCGGAACACGAGAAATCCTTGGTGACAGCCGTCGTTACAACTGCTAAGTCCATCGCTTCTGGACTTCACTGAGCAATCCTTTATCTCGACCCGCACCCGCCCCGCCGAAATTCCTCACTTCAAAACCATCGCGTACCATGAAACCTCCTTCACAAAAGATGACATCTGCGTATAGAAACTATCAAAAATAATTATTGACAATTACCATTTTTATTTATTAACATTCAAAAAAGCAGACATATTTTTAAACTTGACGGAAAGAAGGAGCACATGTGAAAGAAAACGCCTGGTAGGCGGCGAGCTCGGTTAGTTTCGAGTTCCTCACTCACGCTTTGCATCCAGCCAAGTCAATATAGGAGGTCAGTAATGAGAAAGAGAGACGATCTTCTCAACAGGACCAAAAGTGCGTTGGTTTGGTTTGTATGTTGCCTTGTGGTGGCCATACCCGGCAGGGCGCAAGTAACCACGACCGGGACGATTAACGGGGCGGTGGCCGACTCTACTGGAGCTATCGTCCCCCAAGCACTGATCGTGATTGATAACGATGCGACCGGTGTCCGAACAACGACTAGGAGCAACAACGACGGCACCTACGTTGTTCCAGCGCTTGTTGTTGGGACTTATACAGTAACCGTGACGAAGCAAGGCTTCCAAACGTACGTCGAGAAAGGAGTCGTGCTTCACCCTGCCATGGTTGCCTCCGTAAATATCACCATGAAAGTGGGCGCGGTCACTTCGCAGGTTACAGTTGCTGCCTCCACTGTACAGGTGCAAACCAGCACTAACGAAATTTCCAGCCAGGTATCCGGAGAGCAAGTGCAGACACTTCCGATAAACGGTCGCAATTACCAGAGTCTCGCAGCTCTAATGCCGGGCGTAACTCAACTTTCTCCCGACACGGGGCTCGGCATGGGTGGTGCCACGACCCAAAACGTAGTCTCAGTGAACGGTATGACCTTCACTGGCACAATGTTCTATCTCGATGGCATTTGGAACGTGGGAACAGGCAGTTTTGCGGAAAACGTCGTAACCCCGAACCCCGACTCCATCCAGGAGGTCCGGGTTCTTCAGAATAATTACGGCGTTCAATATAATCTCATCGGCGCCAACGTAGTTCTTCTTGAAACTAAGAGCGGCACAAACACCTTCCACGGAAGCTTATTCGAGTATCTGCGCAATGATAAGCTGAACGCCCGGAACTTCTTCAGTCCGACAGTGCCCGCCCTAAAACAGAATATCTTCGGGGGTACTTTGGGCGGCCCGATTTTTATGCCCGGCCATCGCAGTCCGTCACCTAAAACCTTTTTCTTTGGCACCATCGAGTGGGAACGTAAGTCAGCCGCTTCGACATTGACCGGTGCCACACCCACGCAGGCTGAGCGACAGGGCGACTTCTCGGCCTTGTGTACTTCGGGCTTTAACAGCAATGGCCTCTGTAATACTGCCAGCCAGCAACTCAAGAACCCGGTCACTGGCCAGCCCTACCTAAATAACGACATCGCCAGCACCAGCACGCTTAACTCGAACTCGGTTGCGATGTTAAATGCGCTGGAGTTGCTCCCTAATAATCCATCCGGGGGGTTCCTAAATTACTTGAATTTGAATCCTGCCACCACGCCCACGCAACAGGATGAAATTAAGGTTGAGCATGAGATCAATACGAAATTCCGCTTGATGGGGGAGTACCTGGATATGTGGGAGACCTCCAATGCTGCTGGGGCCCCATATCCTGTCTACTGGTCAGGTGCGGACGATAAAGACAAGATGGCTCAGCTACAACTTACGGCGACGCTTTCGCCGTCGATGGTGAATACGCTCAGTGGTTCCCTTTACGCATATATTGTCAACGGAACCGTAGCAGGGATTGCCAACGTCAATCAAATCCCAGGATTTTCAGAGACTCTGCCTTTCCAGGGTTTTCGTTCAGGTCGAGTGCCCTACGTTACCTTTACGCAGGGATGGACGGGCTTCGGAGTCAATGCCAATAGACCGCTCCCCCACGCCGGTGACCACGGGGAGATCCTGACGGATGACTGGAATTGGTTGCGCGGCAAACATTTCATCCAAGCCGGAGGCAACTTCGTGCAGGGTGGCAAGAAGCAAGATGCCTATACTTTTAGCCAGGGAGAGTGGACGTTTACCGGTGTGTTCACAGGAAGTCCTATTGCCGATTTTCTCCTCGGTGATTCCGCAACCTTCTTCCAGCAAAGCACCGAGCAGCGGCCGTACAGCAGCTATCGCATCGTCTCGCCCTACGTTCAGGACCGCTGGAAAGCAACCCGCCGACTGACAATGACGGCCGGTTTGCGCATCAACCACATGCCTCAGCCAAGCGCACAAAGGGGCATCCTGAGCAGCTTCAATCCCACCTTGTATACTTCTGCGCAGGCACCGATTGTGAACGCGAACGGCACCATCACGACCGGGGCGAATTACAACCCGCTGAACGGAATCGTGATCAACGGGGAAAACGGCATACCCCTGAACCTGACTATGGCCCATGTATGGTATTGGGGCCCGAGCGCGGGTTTTGCATATGACGTTTTTGGAAATGGCAAGACCGCGCTCCGCGGTGGCTATGGGATCACCCACGCCATGGTACCGGGCAACACAGACTGCTCATACTACTGTGCAGGCAACATACCCAACGTGTCCTCGATATCGCTCGTTGATGCACCTTTTCCTGACCCCATCGGGGCCGCAAAGGCCCCACAGACCGCAGAATCTTTGGGCGGCGCTGTCAGCGGCAATACGGCATTCAACCTTCAAGCCGCTATGGTTCAGACATTTAGTTTGAGCCTCGAAAACGAATTTCCTGGTGGTTGGTTTGCATCGATCGCGGGTGCTGGGGTACTTGCGCGGCACGTGCAGGCACTGGAGAACATCAATCAGCCGTTACCGGACGCACCTTACGCATATAATCCCGTCATTAACACTGGGACAGTTTACTCTTATTTATACGCTCCATATATAGGCTATGGATCAATGGCCACGACGGATAGCAACTTAAGCGCCAACTGGTACGCCCTCGAGATAAGCCTGCGCCATCCCGTTGGACATAACCTGTTTTTGAATGCTTCCTATACTTGGCAGCATCTACTTTCAAACGATGCCAATTCGGACCTGTTTCAGGAAGCCAGTGCCAGCACCATGCAGGACGTGTACCACCCCGGTCAAAACTATGGTGACTCGCCGAGCAACAATGTGCCACAGATTCTCTCGTTCAGCTATATCTGGAACCTTCCTTGGGAAAGTAAGGCTACAGGATCGAAGGGTGCAGTCTTGGGAGGATGGAGGTATGCAGGCATGGCCACGCTCCAAAGCGGCTTCTCCCTCAGTCCCGCTATCAGTACCGCCACCGAAGGGCTGGCTGTGCTTCCTAACCGCGTTGCCGGCAGCTCGGTGAGCGGTCCCAAGACCGTGGCGAAGTGGTTTAACACGTCGGCATTCGCCGCGCCCTTGGCCGGCTACTTCGGGAGTGCCGCCCCAGGCAGCATTCCCGGTCCGGGGGTCGTCGACTTTGACATGGCGCTGTACAAAGATTTCCACATCAAGGAGAGGCATACGATTGAGTTCCGAGCTGAGTTGTTCAATATATTCAACCATACCAACTTCAACGCTGTTACGACCACTTTCGGCGCCTCGAATTTCGGTGCCGTTACCAGCGCCCGAGACCCAAGGATCGCGGAACTTGCATTGCGGTATCAATTCTAGCTTCTTGACCCTAGGCGCGGTTCCACCGTCCCTAAATATCGGGGAAAGGAAACTAGAACCGCATCAGTCCTGCGGCTTGGTGCAGAACTTCAGGGTTATCGCCATTCCAGATTAACAGATTGACGTGTAACAGCGTGTCTGCCAAGCCTGACGACTCCCGCTGCCACGAGCCCTTCCCGGGAAATCGAGGGACAAAATCAACTATGCCGAATGTCTGCGCAGCACAGTTGGAAGCCCTGGCCTCCAATATCTTGTATTCCGCCGGCGCGATGCGCGAGGAATCCCGCATCGTGGGACACGCTCTTGTCGATGCGAACCTCGACGGGCATGATTCCCACGGCGTGGTTCGCATCCCTCAATATGTGAAGTGGATGGAAGAAGGACTCATCAACAATGGCGTATGTTTGGAAGTGGTTAAGGAAACCGAGTCATATGCAATCATGGATGGCAAATGGGGCTGGGGCCAAGTGGTAGGCAGGCAGGCGATGGATTTTGCCATCCGAAAGGCCTCGCGCACCGGCGCCCTCACAATTTCTGTCAAGCAGTGCTGTCACATCGGCCGGGCGGGGGACTATCCGCTTATGGCCGCTCGCGCCGGCTTGGTCGCGATCATGTTTGTGAACTCCCACGGAGGAGGGCAGTTGGTGGCCCCGTGGGGCGGGCGCGAACGGCGGATATCTGCAAACCCCATTTCGATTGCAATCCCTCGAAATTCAAGCCCTCCGATTCTCATCGATATTTCTACCTGCGCGATCGCCGGTGGGAAGGTCACCATTGCCTACCATAGTGGAAAGCCAATTCCGCCTGGTTGTATTTTGGACGCGGAAGGCCGCCCCAGCACCAATCCGGCGGATTTCCTGGGTTCTCCACAAGGAGCGCTCCTCCCTTTTGGGGGCCACAAGGGTTTTGCCCTGGGGTTCGCGGTGGACATCCTGGCAGGTGCAATTTCGGGCGCAGGTTGTAGTCGGCCAACAGCGAAGAGGTCCGGAAACAGTTTTACGGCTACACTGTTGGACCCTGCTCAGTTCCGTGATCGAGAGATGTTTTACCAAGAAGTTGACCAGTTCGTAGATTATGTCAAGAGCAGCGAGATGGCGGAAGGTTTTACGGAAATCCTTATTCCCGGCGAGCCCGAGCGGAAGAAGCGCAAGCGCCGTGAGAAAGAGGGGATTCCTGTTGACGACGAAACTTGGCGACAAATTCTGGAGACAGCCAAACGCTATGGTGTGGATGCGGGTTGACCTGAGGCATATCCCTGAGGCCTCCCTCCTTCGAAGGCTACGCAAATTCAGGAGGGATAAAAATAAGTTGAGCCCCGTTCCGTCCCCCACGCCCTTCTTAAAGTTCACACAATCGGAGGCTCGATCGTCGGCGTTCCGCCCCCGAGCTGCCCGCCAAAAAGGCATCTACGCACTTCCCCAAGTTGCCTCGTTGCGCGTCAAGCATGAGGTACCTTGGTTTTATCTCC
>JASHSC010000707.1 GCA_030036915.1 Terriglobia bacterium | reverse complement strand
CGCGGCGGCGGGTTGCCCTCCATGGGCTCGGGCGAGATACCTTTCACGCAAATTGCGCCCAGCTTGTTGAGGTCGATGAGGTGGGCAAATTCTTTTCCGTAACCGAACGTGCCGCTCGCCGTCCACACAGGATTCTGGAATCGAACCCCGGCGATCTCGATCTCCATGTGCGGGTCGAATTGCTCGGTGGGCGGTATCGTTTTCGATGCTTCCACCGATGTGCGTGAGGTGGCTGCACTCCCGTTAGTGTGGCCACGGTGAGGCTTCGTGCTGGATGGCGGCTTCTTTCCCAAGTTCTATTCCTTGATCCCGAGCTTCTTCTCAGTTTCCCACACAACCTTTTCCGCCCAGAAAACCGGCCCTTCCGTGCAGACACGCTGGTAGGCCTCGTGGCCCGTGCCGTGAACTCGAATCGAGCATCCCAGGCAAACGCCCAGCCCGCAGCCCATGCGGTTTTCCATAGACACCAGGCAGGGATGGCGAAAGCGCTTGGCCAATTCCACCGTGGCGCGCAGCATGGGCCACGGACCGCAGACCATGAGCAGGAATTTCTGGTTGGTGTGCCGGGCGAGATACTCTTCCAGTGGCCGGGTAACGAATCCGCGATATCCCACCGAGCCGTTTTCCGTGGCCAGCAGCATGGCGCGCACCAGTGGCTTGAAATCCTTCACGCCCACCAGGTCGTCCTCAGTTCGCGCCCCGAAGAAAAGGCGCTGGGTGAAACTCGCCTCCGCCAACTGCTTCGCGGGAAGCAGCAGCGCCGCGATGCCAATGCCGCCCGCAACGTGCAGAATTTCATCGGACTCATGCGCTTGCGGGAGGTAGTCCTCTTGAAAAAACCCATGGCCAAGCGGCGCGAGCAATCCCACTTCCTCACCGGGGCGAAGTTCCGCCATCAGGCGCGTGCCGCGTCCCACAATTTTGTAAAGAAGCTGAAGGATGTGCGGCGCGGGCCGCTGGCCGGAATGGCCTGCACGAGCACCCTCCTTTGCACACACGTCAAAGATGCTCATGGGGCGGCGCAGCAACACGTCCGAGCGCCCCAGCATGCGCACCATGGCAAACTGGCCCGGGCGCACTTCCGGCGCCTGGCGCGGAGCATGCAGACTCAAAAGGAAATGGCCGCCGGTGAGAGGACGATTTTCAATGACGGCCGCGATTTCGTCGAACATCGAGACTATGCTAACAGAACTGCGCGCGTTCGTGTAGGGCCGCCCATGACAGGTTGTGCAGGGTCCTCAAAGATTTCTTTCAATCCACCGGCGGATGTGCGGAATGGACTCCGGCGGAAATCGATGGCGAGTGTTATAAAAACGGAAATCCAGAGTGGCGGCGCGCTGGCGCAATTTCCTCCGGACCTCCAGGTTCCTTTCGTGCGAATACCATTCGTCCTGCCGGGCGGCGATGTGCAGCACGCGAGTCAAGGCGGGCCGGTAATTCGGATTCTCGTTCCAGTCAAAGGGCACGCCGCCGCACACGCTGATGACGCCGCGAATCACTCGCGGGTGCGTGAACACATAGCGATAGTTGAACGCGCATCCCTGCGAGAATGCCAGCAGGAAAATCCGGCGGGGGTCGGCGCGATAGTTCCGCACGGCAAGACTGATGACGGTCTCCAGGTCGCTGCGATGGAGCCGGACGGAATCCTCGACTTTGTAGGTAGTTCCCCAGCCGAATCCCACGCGGTAATTCTTAGGTTTTTTCCCGAAGCGGAGAAAGAATTGGTAAAGGCCTTGCAGAGAAATCACCACCATCCTACCGGCGGCGATTTTCTGCGCGACACGCATCATGGAGTCCTTGTTCCCTTCGTAGCCGTGCAGGGCAATCAAGAGGGGCCAGCGTTTTCGCCGCGGGTGGTCGCGAGGAAGTTCAAGCTCGTAGTAGCGTGGAACAGAGGCGCGGAAGGATTTTTCCATGAGCTTCGTGGAAAGGGGATTTTAGCATATCGATTATCCCAATTGAGGGTTCAAGATATCGCGACATCCCGCGCTACAAGAACCGATGTACAAGGACGAAACCCGCTATTTGGAGATTCAACCCGCGTCGCCTAAAATGGGTGGAATGCAGGTGATGCATGTACGTACTGCTTAGAGCCTCATTGATTCTGGGACTCGTGGCGATGAACGCCTTTTTCGTTGCCACGGAATACTCCTTGCTGAGCGTGCGGCGGACGCGCATGGAGCAGCTTTCCAACGAAGGCAACACCGCCGCCAGGGACGTGCTTGCCCTGCTCTCCGACATGGTGGGCCTATTTTCCGGAACGCAACTGGGAATCACTCTCATCAGCCTGCTGATGGGCTGGACGGGCGAACGGATCATGGCCGCCGGCATCGAAGATTCGCTGGATAAATATCTTGGACAGGTGGCGAGCGCTGCTGTGGCGCACACCGTTTCCGTGGGAATCGCCTTCCTCCTCATCACGGTTCTGCTGATGGTGCTGGGCGAGCTCGTTCCAAAGGCCATGGCTTACGAGAATGCGGAGATCTTTGCCTTGGGAGTGGCTCGCCCCATGCATTTGTTTCTGCGCCTCAGCCGCTATCCCGTGCGCCTGCTGAACGCGATGGCCGGCGGAGTGCTTCGCACCTTGCGCCGCCCTTCCGAACGCGGCCACGGCCCGCTCCCCACGGCCGAGGAGGTAAAACTCATCGTTTCCGGAATTCGCAAGCGCGGCCTGCTGGACGAAGCGCAGGAGGAAATGATTCACAGCGTGTTCGATCTGGACCGTGTGCGCGTTCGCGAAATCATGGTGCCCTGGAACCGCGTCACCAGCCTGCCGGTCACGAGCGATCTGCGCGGGCTGCTCGAGCGAGTGGTGAAGGACCAGCACTCGCGCATTCCGATTTCTGACAAGCGGCCGGACCAAATCCTCGGCGTGCTCTACACCAAGGATCTGCTGGCGGTGATGGCGGAGAGGGAGGGCGGCTCCCCGCCGGCCAGCGCGCCGTTCGACCTGCGCACCATTCTTCACCCGCCGATGATCGTGCCCGAATCGATGTCGCTCACTCAGATGCTAAAGGAGGCGCGCCGCCGGCACTCGCAGATGGCGCTGGTGGTGGATGAGTTCGGAACCTTTGTGGGCCTGGTGACCATTGAAGACGTGCTGGAACAAATCGTCGGGGAAATTCAGGATGAATACGACCGAGAAGAAGACGCCATCCGCAAGGTGGGAGAAAACGTTTTGGTGGTTGACGCCTCGGTAAGCCTGCGCGATTTGGCCAGCGAGCGCGACATCGTGTTGCCGCACGGCGCCGGCTACGAAACCCTGGCGGGGTTTGTTCTCGTGCGCATGGGTTTCATTCCGCGCGGCGGCGAAAGCTTTGTGTATGAATCCCGGCGCTACACGGTTTTGGAGGTGGAAGTCCGGCGCGTGGTGAAAGTTCGAATTGAGACGTTGCCACGGCCAAGGCCGAAAACCGAAACCAGGAGTCAGGAGCCGGCGGTCAAGGGTCAGGGGTGATCAATCCTTGCACATTAAGACAAAACTCTTTTTCACTTCCCAATCCGCAAATTCTTCTTGTACACGGAAACATTTACACTCGGTTGCCCTGGGATTTCTCTACACAGCCGCCCAAGGCGTTGACTTCACGGAGGTTACAATTCCCTTTTCGTGGCAAGCCAAATGCACTTGAGGTCTAATTCGGGCATCGGCCAAAATTCCTCTGAAGGCGCGAGTGCCGTTTAGGCGGCGCGCCGAACTCAGTGCCGGCGAAGAGGGTTCAGGGGGATGGCGGTGATGTGCGCGAGGAACTAATTGTCATGTGGCGAGAAAAGAAATCTACGGCGGCGGGGCCGACGCAATATGCGCCGGTGATTCTGCCTCCGGAAAAACCCATCGAGGAAAAACCCATGGTAGATTCATCCAAATCGTCTTCTTTATCTTCCCTGTTGCCAACGGACTCCGGCCGCACCTTGCTGGGTCGTACGTTGGTGTTCAAGGGAGACCTTTCCGGCAATGAGGACCTGGTGATTGCCGGGCAATTCGAAGGCACGCTCAATGTGCAAGGCCATTGCGTGACCGTCGGGCCGGAAG
>JASHSC010000706.1 GCA_030036915.1 Terriglobia bacterium | reverse complement strand
CATCGTTCCGCGGGTTTATCCGGATTGCCTGGCGCGCCTGGTCGATGGCGTTTTGAGGATCGCCTTTCTTATCGAGAAGGTACGAAAGAGTCGTGCGCGCATCATCATCACGGGGATCGAGCCGCAGCGCCGCGCGGAATTCCGCAATGGACTGGTCCCGTTTCCCTTGCTTCATCAAAGTATAGGCCAGACCGGAGTGGGCGAGATGATTATCAGGATTGAGTTGCAACGCCAAACGGTACTCCGCCGCCGCGTCGTCGATCTGTTCCTTCTTCCAAAGGGCCGCGCCGAGATTGTTGTAGGCCATATCGTAATCGGGAACCAAGCGCACGGACTCGCGATAAGCCGCGATTGCGTCATCCGTGTCACCCAATTCGTCGAGGGCCCTGCCGTAGGCGAAGTAGGCCCACCCGTTCTGAGAATTCAAGTGGAGGGCGGCGGTAGCGTATGCAAGTCCCTCGTGAGGCCGGCCCTCAGCACTCAATGAACGGGACAGGCCAACATACAGGTCCGAATTCCTGGGATCAAGCAGGATTCCCGCGCGATATTCATCAGCAGCTTGTACATTGTACAGAGCGGGCGTCCTCACAGAGGCCGGGCGACCAAGCCAGGATGCCAGAAGCCGAACCACAATCCGGTTGAAGGGTTCCGGTTGAGGTTCTCCCGCGAAGTGTCCCCACTGAAACGCCACCGACGCCGCTGCGACGTGCCGCATGATCTCGCTTCGGTGTGCCTCCAGATCCGCGTCAAGGTTTGCGGGTCTGCTCACCTTGGCGTTCTGAAGAGCACTGACCACTTCGTTTGCTACTCCTGTCTGGTGGAATAGCTCAAGGTCATCACGAGTGAAATCAAAATCGATTCCACATTTCTGGATAATTAACGCCAGACGGCGGGTGGGGGTGGAACTCGCTAACCAAGTGAACACCTCCGTTTCACTCATCGGTGACGCTTGCGCTTTCATCGGCGACACGTAAACCGCTCCGGCAGCCATCAGGAAGAGCACCACACGAGGGAATCGTCGCACCTTTTGCTCCTGATCGCGGCATAAATGGCTTGAAGTGCTGAAGCGCATTCTATGCCAGTTTCCCTTGCGCCTCAATTGCCCGCATGATTCCTTCCCTGCCAAACCGACTCACTTCCGCAAGGACCCATCGCAGTTTAAGAAACCACATCGTTGGGACATTCGCGAGGCATTCGTCCAAGCCTGCAAGAGCGCAAACCTCAACGACCTTCATGCATATCCATGCCCTCCGGCATCTAGGTCCCTCGATTCTTCTCGCTCAGGGCGTTCCCGACGCAATCGTTCCGAAAGTGACTCGCCACGGCAGCGCCGCATTGAAGAGATATCAGCACCTCCCGGAGTCATTCAGAATGCAAACGGTCGACCTGATCGCCAGTGTTCTGACCGCTCCAGTAGGTGACACACGTACTGACACAGTGGGTTTTAAGGGTACAGGGAGTGCTTCGGAGAAGAAGCGTAAAGGTATGGACTCCAAGCGGTTAAATGGTAGGCCCGAACGGACTCGAACCGTTGACCTCTACCGTGTCAAGGTAGCGCTCTAACCGGGCTGAGCTACGGGCCTGTAATGACTTAGCTAATTGACACTCGGCGGTTGGTTACCAATTTGGTGCACATCTCCCCGAAAATTGGCGCCTTTTTCGCCTGGGATAGCCCCCGGCAAGGCCGTCGCGATTGATTCCAGGGCTTGCCGCTGAGCTTCTGGGCGGATATGCCCGTACCTCTTCGTCATGCGAATAGCCGTAGAAGCTGACCAGCCAAGAACCTGAGCAACCGTCGCGATGGGGATTCCGTTTTCGAGCATTTTGGTAGCTGCCGAATGCCTCAAATCATGAAACCTAAGTCCGACCAAGGGACTAATAATACCACGGGTCTCTGCTTTTCAGTCTTAATTGACCGAGTGTAACGCCCCTGCGAGTCGAGCTGCAAACTCTGCGTCTCGGTCCAGAGCGAAGTGCCGCCCTCCGTCTGTACGAAGAGCGAGAAGGTCGAGCCCACGACGCCGTTGGGGACTTTGCCCGTTGAATCTTTCACAGTTCCCGCGAACTTGATCAGCCGCGGGATCGTTCCTGAAGCCGGCTGCGATGAAGCAGGGAGATTCGTGCTGCCTGATCCGCTCACGCCGGTCGCGACGCTCGAATCAAACTGTTGCGCTTGCGACGCCAGACTCCCCAGGAGACACAGTGCGATGGTCCCAGCCAAAATACTCCTTCGGTGCACGTGTAACCCTCCTGGCAAATTTGCAGATACCACGTGACGCCAGCCCCGTGGCGCGTCCCGCGCGTGTCTCGGGGTCTGCGTCGTAAAAGTCGGACTAATTGTTCTTTTTGTTTCGGCCAGCTTAATTTGCCGGGGGAGAGCTGGCAGGAGACGACTCCGGAGCAGCCCCCTGGTGCGGTTTAGGCACAGTGGAACTCGTCCCGCGGAGCGCCACAGTTTGCGGGCTGCCGGCAGGATCTTCGGAAATGCTCAGCGTGCCCGTGCTCGGTCCCTCCGCAGCGGGCTTAAAGGTCACC
>JASHSC010000705.1 GCA_030036915.1 Terriglobia bacterium | reverse complement strand
TGTATGGCACAACCTACAACGGGGGGCTAAGCAGCATTGCCTATGGAAACGACGGTACCATCTTCAGCATCACGCAATACTCACCAACGGCGCCCAGCACCCTCAACACTCTTTACAGCTTCTGCCAGACGTATTCCGAGGGAACCTGCACGGATGGCAATAACCCTTCCGCGGGTGTAATCCAAGGGTCAGACGGGAACCTTTACGGAACAACCCTCTACGGCGGCTCCACCGCTGCGTATGGCTCCATGTCCGGTACGGTCTTTCAGCTCATTCCACCCACCAGCAGCAACAGCTTTGGCACCTTGAACACGCTCCACGATTTCTGCAGCACTAGCTCCCTATGCCCCGATGGCCAGGTTCCAAGGGGCGGACTCGTACAAGCCAACAATGGGAACATTTACGGGACTACGCAGGAGGGCGGAGCCTACGGCTCCGGTACCGTGTTCGAGTTATCTCTGGTGGCGCCGGTCGTCACGCTTTCCTCGACCAGCCTTGACTTCGGCAGCGTGCCGGTGGGAACGCCGAGCCCCGCGATGTCAGTGAACCTGACGAACACCGGCAGCGCCAACCTGACCATGGGCACGGTAACGCGTTCGGGCGCGAACTCTGCCGACTTTACCATCGCCTCGGATACTTGTAGCGGCCAGACCATCAGCTCGGTTGCGCCCAATAACACTTGTGCAGTGAGCGTGACCTTCACTCCCAGCACCAACAGTGGCGAGAGCGCCACGCTGAATTTTCCGGACAACGCCCCTGGGAGCCCGCAGATGGTGGGGCTAAACGGTACGGGAACTGCCCCTGCCGCCTCGCTCTCTACAAGCAGCCTCACCTTCAGCAGCCAAACCGTGGAGACAACCAGCTCCGCGCTGCCCGTAACCTTGTACAATATAGGCAACTCCGGGCTCACGATTAGCAACATCGGAACGCAAGGGGATTTTGGGCAGACCAACAACTGCCCAACTTCGGTGGCCGCCGGCAGCAATTGCATGATCAACGTAACCTTCACGCCCACCGCCACCGGAACGCTTTACGGCTATCTGACCATTACGGACAATAGCGGCGGCTATGCCGGGACCCAACAATCCGTGATGCTGATGGGAACGGGCACGTCATCGGGTCCCCCTCCCCTCCAAGTGGTCAATCTCTTTCCTTCTGTGCTGCTGTTTCCGCAACAGTTGATCGGCACCAACAGCGACGTACAGGGAGTGCTCTATTTCAACACCGGAAATGCCCAGGTTACGCTCAATAACTTGCAGATCGCGGGTCCGAACGCCGGCGACTTCACTGTTGTGACCGGGTCGGCATGCGCGGTGAATTCCGTGTTGAATGAGAACTCCACCTCGCCGCCCCTTCCCGTGGTCAGTCCGGCCACTTTGACTACTACCCTGGCATCCTATGCATCGCAACTGGGAATTGACACTCAAAACTCCGCCCTCAACGTTCAATCCATCGTCCAGCAGGCCCAAGCAACTTCCAGCCAGCTCCAGCAGGCAGGAACCAACTCCGGATTTGGCAACATCAGAAATCTAACGTCGCAGCCGGGGGGCAGCGGAAGCGGCTGGGGTAATACCGCGAATACCTCCCTTGAAGTCGCCGCGCTCAGCGCAGCGACAGCAAGTGCCATCCTTGCGGGAGTGGCGATATCGCGAGCCGGAAATGCCAATACCACGGCCAACGCGGCGATATCTGCTGCCAACGCCGCTGCATCGGCCGCCAGCGCCGCCAACAGTGCGGCGAGCGCCGCGGCCTCGGCAGCTTCGGCCGCCGCGTCCGCCGCTGCGGAGTCCGAGTTGTTGAGCGAATGTCTGACGGACTACATGCGAGGGTTCACCAATTATTCCTCGCCCTTTGTTCTGAGCGTACAGCAATGTACCTTCTTGCCATGAGAATCCTTGTGTCGATCATGATTGCCGCTGTTCTTTGCCCGCCCCTATGGGCGGCGGGAGCCCAGGGTGGAAGGTCCGCGCAGCCGGCGGTCGATGACTCATTTTCGATTTTTGGCCCTACGGTCCCGAATGTCATCGACTTGAAGGAGGATGCGGCCATCACGAAGCTTTGGAATGAAGGCTTGGGTTTCAGCCTGACTTATGAGCCCAGCCGGACCATCCAGGATGGGACGGTCATCAGCCAGAACCCCGGGGCCGGAACTTTCGTGACAAGCCCTGGAACGACCAAGGTGGCGCTGGTGGTCTCCAGCGGACCGAATCCCTCTGCCTTGTCAAGCGGCCCGCCGGCGAAAAATGTCCGTGCTGCGGGCACGGGCCTTGCAATGGACAGTACTCCCGCCTGCTTGGCTACCGGCGGGCTTGCGGCCTCGGCGAATCCCCTCGATTTTCCCAATCCCATCCTCGGCATTCCAACAGTCCAGGCGCTGACCCTCGCCAATCCCACGTGCAATACCATCAGCATTACCTCGATGGGCGTGACGGGTACAAACGCCGGGGATTTCACTCCCACCACCGCCTGCCCAGCTTCGCTCGGGACCGCGCAATCCTGCGCCGTAAATGTGCAATTTATTCCCTCCGCCGGTGCCGCCCAGCCGGAGAGCGCGGCGCTGAATTTCGGCACAAGCGTAAATGGGGTTGCCGGCGGCTTCTCCGTCAGTCTCACCGGCAGCGCCACGGCACCTTACGCCCAATACAGCTCGGGCGAACTGGATTTCGGCGTCCAGCCCGTCGGCGCCACCAGCCCGCCCCAAACTTTGACCGTAACCAACAACGCGGCAGCCGCCACGGCCCCGCTGGTGATCTATTACGCGGCCATAACCTCGACCTCCTACTACGCTTCCAGTCTCACCTGCACTCTGGCGGGAGTGAGCACGCCGGAGACGAACGCCAATCCGTTCCCGCTCGTCTTGAATCCCGGTGATGGCTGCGCCTGGACGATTACCTACACCAATTCCGGGACGTCCACACTCGAGAGCGGGCTGCTGAGCGTTGTGGACAACGCACTCCCCAGCAGCTTGACGAGCACCAACGTGGGTGTGCTCGCCGGGTTCACGAGCGGGCCGGCCTACAATCAGCAGGTCTGCCTGTCCCCCATGGCAGGAGGATGCAGCCAGGTTCCCACACCCCAGCAGTTCGCCGTCACTGGCTTCGGTTCGACACTCTCGGATCCGAATCAAGACCTGACCACACAGCTCATGAATTTCTATCTCCTGGCGGCGCAGTCGTCCCAATCGGCCCTCCAGGCGGCGCAATCGGCCCAGAATGTGGCGCAGTTCTCCACTGCTACCGCCAACGCCAACAC
>JASHSC010000704.1 GCA_030036915.1 Terriglobia bacterium | reverse complement strand
ACTGGGTCATTGGCAATGACGGCGGGATCCATTTTCTGCACATGCTGCGCAGCCGCGAACCGCTGGTGCCCAGGCGGCCCATACAATTTGCTCTGCTCAAGGGAGTAAGTGTGGGCAGCTTCACTTTTCAATCGCAGGTGCGGCGCCAGAAGCGCTCGGTATTGATGGTTTTCGATTACGTTGACTCATTGCACTTCTACTACGCGCACCTGTCGGTCGATTCGGGCACGAAGCAGCCAGTTCACAATGGTATTTTCATTGTCAATGGAGGCGCGCGGCGGCGCATCGCCGGTCTTGACGCCGCGCCCGCCCTGCCTGACCAAAAGTGGCACAGGATTCGCGTGCGGCGCGAGGCTTCCTCGGGCGCAATCGAAGTGTTCGTTGACGATGAGATCGTGCCCCGCTTCGCAGTCATCGATCGTACCTTCATATGCGGGCAGATTGGTCTTGGGTCATTCGATGAAACGGGTGATTTTGCGGATGTGCGCCTAACTTCGTTTGATGCCGGTTGCCAGAATGCTTCCGGCGGAGTGATTCACGCGGCCAGCGCGAACTTGAAAATCCCGATGAATTAGAAGAAGCTCGAACAAATCGGATGGAGGAGACAACATGAGCAGAGACTTTTCACGCCGGAAATTCCTGGGAAGCCTGGCCGCGGGCGGCGCAGCGACCGCGAACCTTCCCTGGCTCGCGAGTCTTGCCGAAGCTGAGGAGACGGGCCTGCCGCACCGCAAACTGGGCGAGACCGGCGCGAAGGTTTCCATTCTCGCCTTTGGCTGCGGCAGCCGGTTCCTCATGTACAAAGATGAAGACAAGGCCCTCGATGTGCTGAACCACGCCATCGACCTGGGCATCGATTACATCGACACGGCCTACGGCTACGGCGACGGCAAAAGCGAAACGCGCGTGGGCAAGGTGATGGCGACACGGCGCAAGGAAGTGTGGCTTGCCACCAAGATTCTCGACCGAACGCGCGACGACTTCATGAAGCGCCTGGATGGCTGCTTGCAGCGCTTGCAGACCGACCATGTTGACCTTTTGCACATCCATAACGTCAAGAAGGCGGAGGACCTGGCCAAAATTGAGGCTCCGGGCGGCGCGCTGAAGGGACTGCTGGAGGCCAAGGCGCAAAGGATGGCGCGTCACATCGGCATGACGAGTCACACCGACGGTCCCACTCTTGCGCAGGCCATCGAGCGCCACCCGCTTGATTGTGTCCAGATGGCGCTGAATCCCTCCGGCAACGGCAGCTTTGAGAAGACCGCGTTGGTGGCGGCAAACAAGAAAAAGCTCGGCGTGATTGCTATGAAGGTGTTTGGCCAGGACATGCTGATTGGCCAGGAGCCCGGAAAGACTGACCCCGCCACTCTGATGCGCTTCGCCCTCAGCCTGCCCGTCTCGACCGCCGTCTCCGGAATGCCGCAAGTGGAAATGCTTGAACGCAACGTCGCCGTGGGGCGCTCATTCAAGCCATTCAGCGCCAGTGAAATGGCCAGCCTGCGCAAGCAGCTCTCCGTTTCGCGCGCCCCGCTCGAAAAGCACCTGGTCGGGCATATCGACGGACCGAGCGATCACCCCGAGCTGTTCTGGGCATAGTAAGCGAGGAAATTGTTAGTTCAAATATAAGGGTTATTGATCTAGGTATGTCCTGATATTAGGAAATGCTAAGCTGTAGATTATTGTCTGGCCGCTTCCGGCCAGCAACCCTCACACCGGCTGTGCGAACTGCCGCCGGTATAGGTCAGAGTACAGGCCGCGTTGATCCAACAGCTCAGAATGCGTTCCGCGCTCGACAATTCTTCCTTCATTCACCACGAGGATTTGATCGGCCTTTAGAATAGTGGAAAGCCGGTGGGCGATGACGATGGAAGTGCGGCCTTCAAGCGCGGTCTCAAACGCCGCTTGGATGGCGGCTTCCGATTCGGAATCGAGATGCGCCGTGGCCTCATCGAGGACGACGATTTCGGGTGCTTTTAGAAGCAGGCGCGCGATGGCCAACCTCTGCTTCTCCCCACCCGAGAAGCGATAGCCGCGCTGGCCCACCACGGTGTCAAGTCCTTGGGGAAGGGAAGAGACAAGCGGCAACATCTGCGCCGCGCGCAGGGCGTCATTCAGTTCGGCCTCGGTGGCATCCGGTTTTGCATACAGGAGATTGGCGCGGATCGTGTCGTGAAATAGGTGAGCGTCCTGGGTGACTACGCCGATGCGCTTGTGCAGGCTGTCAAGCCGGGCTTTGCGCACGTCGATGCCGTTGATGCAAACCGAACCGTCCTTCACGTCGTAAAGCCGCGCGACGAGCTGCGTGATGGTAGTCTTGCCCGCTCCCGACGGGCCGACGAGCGCCACGAGTTGTCCCGGCTCGGCTTCGAAGGTGATGTCAAACAGTACAGTCTGTTCTGGCGCATTCTCGGTTACGGCAATGGATTCGAGGGAAGCGAGAGAGACCTCCGAGGCCTTCGGATAGCGGAACGAGACATGTTCGAAGGAGATGCGCGCCGGACCGGGAGGAATCGACACCGCGTCAGGACTGTCCTGAATCATGGGCGGCAGGTCCAGCACCTCAAAGACACGCTCGAAGGAGACGAGCGCCGTCATGATATTCACCTGAATGTTGGAAATCCCCGCGAGTGGAGCGAGAAGCCGGGCCAGGTAAGCGACGAAGGCCACCACGGTGCCCACATCCAGCTTGTGGTTGACGGCCAGCACGCCGCCCCATCCATAAGCGAACGCCGTCGAAAGGAGGGCTGTGAGCATGAGCGCTGTGAAGAACAGGCGGCCGTAGATCGCGCGCTTCACTCCAATGTCCGAAACACGCGCGGCATTGGTGGCAAACTCCTTCACATCATCCGCTGGGCGACCGAAGAGCTTAGCCAGGTGTGCGCCCGCCACATTGAATCGCTCGACCATCAGGTTGTTCATTGACGAACTCAGGTCCATGCCTTCACGGGTGATTTCCTGAAGCTTGCGTCCCCAGAAGCGCGCAGGGTAGATGAACAGCGGCACCAGGATGAGCGCGGCGAGGGTAATCTGCCAGGAGAGCGCGAACATCGCTCCTAGTATCAGGAGTACGGTGATGCTGTTGCCCACCACGTTCGAAAGGATGTCAGTGAAGGCGTTCTGCGCGCCCGTTACGTCATTGTTCAGGCGGCTGACCAGCGCGCCCGTCTGCACACGAGTGAAGAAGGCGAGGGGCATGCGCTGAAGGTGCTCAAAGAGCTGGGTGCGAAGGGCAAGCACCACGCGCCCGCCCACGGTGGAAGAGAGATAGGATTGCCCCAATCCCATCGCGGCGTCAAAGATGCCGAGCACCGCCGCCAGCGCTGCAAACCGGATGACGAGTGGGGCGTTACCCTTCAAGATCCCGTTGTTGATGATTTCGCGGTAGAGCAGCGGATTGATGATTCCAACCGCGGCATCCACGATCACGACCACGAGGAAAAGCGTGAGGAGGCCGGTGTAGGGCGTTCCAAAGCGGAGCATGCGCTTGGTCGTCCCCGGCCGCACCCTCTGTTTCACAACCGATGCATCCTTGCCGAAGGAGTGCATCGCTCCCATCATCCCAGACATTCCCATTAGTGATCCCCTAGGCTTG
>JASHSC010000703.1 GCA_030036915.1 Terriglobia bacterium | reverse complement strand
CCGGGCCCAGCGCCGGACGCAGTCGCCGAAGAGAAAGCGCCTCGCGGAAGACGCGCGAGCGCTCACTGCGCCAGTCGTCTTTGACGCGCAGTTTCTCGAGCGATTGCTTCATCACCCATCGCTGTTCTCGCGGCTCTTGCCATTCCACAAGCAGCACGACGTTGGAAACTCCGCCTCCCAGAGCCGTGATGGTGACTTCCTCATCCGCGCGCAGGAAGCCATGCTCGATCAGGTATGCGCGCGCGTTTTCGGAAGTAAGCAGGAAGGTGTCGTCGGACATAAAGGCAGATAATTCTACAGTCTATCCACCGGCTGGCCGGCGGCGTCCACGCGGTCCAGCAGGCGGTAACGTGCGCCGCAGGTCGGGCAGCCCATTACGAGTCCGCGCGTTGTGGATTCCACGTTCACATCGCCCACCAAGCCGAAGTGGCCGTCGGGCGAGCGATAGAACTCGAACAACAGTTGGCCGCAAAGTGAGCAGAATTGCCTGCGCCGCAGCACGCTGTCCTCAAGAGTCATGATGATGCCGGTCCGTTGACGCCTTATAGTCTCGTAGCGTCAATCGGCTGATTAGTATAGCGGAAATGCTGTGGGGAAGACGCGGCGTGCAGAGGTGAAATTATACCGCGAGTGGGGACTTGCCCGGCAGGATCAAACCCGCGCGGCGACGGGGTGGTGGGCGATTTCCACTTCCTCGGGCTTGTGCTGGCAGTGCGGGCAAACCAGAATGATGCTGGCCACGCGCTCGCCCTCGACGCGCTGCACATCCCAGTGGGAGCTGATGGCTTCTTCCACGTGAGGCAGCCGCCGGTCGCAATACCAGCACCGCCCCTTGCCCGTCGAGCAAATCGCGCGCAACGCCGCGCGCACATTCGCCAATCTCCGCGGGCGTACTTTAAGTGCGCTCAAAACCGCCTCCGTTCGAGAAACTCACGCCACCCGGCAAGAAGCTCATAGTATGTGAAAATATTGCCTTGCCCTCGCATCCAACCACGCTGAACGGGCGAGCTATTTGATGCGTATTTAAAGCCTTAGGGCGATTCTCACGGTCTGGACTGTGATCGTCGCCTGCCCTGCATCAAACCAAGAGCAATGCCGCTGCCAAACTGCCGCTTGAATCGTTCACAAATACAATCGGCCGCAAGGAAAGCTCATCCTAAAATGAACTCCCCATGCGAATGCCGTTCTCTGCCTACTGCTTTCTGCCTAATGCCTACTGCCTTTCTACGAGCACCCGCTGGTCGATCCGCAATTCAGGCACTTATAGCACGCGCCATTGCGGACCATGATGGCCCCGCAATCGGCGCAACTGGGAGCGTCGTCGCTATTGTCGACGCCCACCAGCCCCCCCTGGTTCATGGAAGAAACAAATCCGCTGGGCGGCTGCGGTTCCGTCGTCGCGCGCGAAAACTTGCTGGCCAGGTCCGTGGCCTTTTCGGCTTCCGTGCCGTTCAACGACTGCACGCTTGCATCCTCGCAAGGCTGGGCGTCGCGCGGCAGGAATTTCAGGGCCAGCCAGCGGAAGATGTAATCCATCACTGATTTGGCGTAGCGAATTTCGGGATTGGGCGTCCAGCCGCTGGGCTCAAAGCGTGTATGGCTGAACTTGTCGCACAGAACCTTAAGCGGCACGCCGTACTGCAAGGCGAGCGAGACGGCCGTGGCGAAAGAATCCATCAGGCCGGAGACGGTGGAGCCCTCCTTGGCCATGGTGATGAAGATTTCGCCGGGCTGGCCGTCTTCGTACAACCCCACGGTCAGGTAGCCCTCGTGCCCCCCCACAGAGAATTTGTGGGTATATGCATTGCGTTCATCGGCGAGCTTGCGTCGATACGCGCCCTGCGATGGTTCGGCCTGAGGTTCCTTGATTTCCACTGGTTTCTGACTCACGGCCTTCGAATCCGCTTTCTGCTTGCCGTCGGACGTGTTGAGCGGCTGCGAGCGCTTGGAGCCGTCGCGATAGATGGCCAGCGCCTTCAACCCTAGCCGCCATCCTTCCGTGTAGACGCTGGTAATGTCGTCCGTCGTTGCCTCTTCCGGCATATTCACAGTCTTGGAAATGGCGCCGGAAAGAAAAGGCTGCACAGCGGCCATCATACGTACGTGGCCCATGTAATGAATGAAGCGCTTGCCGCTGGCGGGCTTCAGCGAGCAATCGAACACAGGCAGGTGTTCCGACTTCAGGTGCGGTGCGCCCTCGATGGTGCCGTTATGGTCGATGTAGTTGACGATTTCCGAAGCTCCCTTGTCCGTATAGCCAAGCTTGAGCAGCGCCGTCGGCACCACGTTGTTGACGATCTTGATCAGCCCGCCCCCCACCAGCTTCTTGTATTTCACCAATGCCAAATCGGGCTCGATGCCCGTGGTGTCGCAATCCATCATGAATCCGATGGTTCCGGTGGGAGCGAGCACGGTTACTTGCGCGTTGCGATAACCGTACTTCATGCCGCTGGCCAGGCAGTCATCCCAGGTCTTCTTGGTCATTTCCCACAGATTTTCGGGCACATTGCGCGAGTTGATGTGCTGGAGCGACTGCCGGTGCATGGAAATTACGCCCAGAAACGAATCGCGATTCAGCGGGAAGCCCGGAAAGGGCTCAAGCTCGGCCGCAATGCGCGAGGACTGAAGATAAGCCTCGCCGTGCATGAGTGCCGTGATGGCCGCGGAGAAGTCCCGCCCGGCATCCGAGTCATACGGCAGGCCGTTGGCCATCAGCAGCGCGCCCAGATTCGCATAGCCCAACCCCAGTGGACGGAAGTCGTGCGAATTCTGCGCGATGCGCTCGGTGGGGTAGCTGGCGTTGTCAACCAGAATCTCCTGCGCCGTAATCATGATGTCCACGGCGTGCTTGAAGGCCTCACCGTCGAACTTCCCGTCCGGCGTGAGGAACTTCATCAGGTTGAGCGACGACAGGTTGCAGGCCGAATCGTCCAGGAACATGTACTCACTGCAAGGGTTCGAGGCATTGATGGTCGCGGTGGCCTTGCAGGTGTGCCACTTGTTGATGGTGGTGTCAAACTGCAAGCCGGGATCGCCACACTGCCACGCCGCTCCAGCAATCATCTTCATCAGGTCGCGGGCGCGATAAAGCTTGGCCACTTCACCGGTGCTGATCCGGTGCGTCTCCCAGTCCTTGTCATCCACCACGGCCTTCATAAAATCATCGGTCACGCGCACGCTGTTGTTGGCGTTCTGGAAGAAGATGGAGCTGTAGGCCTCGCCGTCGATGGAGGAATCGTAGCCGGCATCCACCAGCGTCCAGGCCTTGCGCTCCTCCTTCGCCTTGCACTCGATGAACTCCTCGATATCCGGGTGGTTGATGTTCAGGATCACCATCTTGGCGGCGCGCCGCGTCTTACCGCCTGATTTGATGACTCCCGCAAAGGCGTCATAACCTTTCATAAATGATAGGGGACCCGAGGCCACACCGCCGCCCGACAATGCCTCCACTGAGGAACGCAATGGCGAGAGGTTCGTACCCGTTCCCGAACCCCACTTGAAGAGCATCCCTTCAACTTTTGCCAGATTCAGGATGCTTTCGAGGTTATCTTGGACGGAGTTGATAAAGCAGGCTGAGCACTGCGGGTGCCGATAGGCCTCGGT
>JASHSC010000702.1 GCA_030036915.1 Terriglobia bacterium | reverse complement strand
GAATTCCTCTTCTACGCCCTCTGCACTCTGGGCGTCTTCATTCTGCGCCGGCGCGAGCCCGGTCTGTCGCGCCCCTATCGCACGTGGGGATACCCCGTGGTCCCCGCGGTTTTTGTGATTCTTTCCGCATTCCTGCTTGCTAATACGTTCTGGCAAGCTGCCCAGCGCGTCGATTCGCTGTGGGGAGTGGTGCTGGTGGGCAGCGGGATCCCCGCGTACTGGATTTGGAAGGCATGGTCACGGCGCACGGCACGGGACTGAGGAATCTGGTAACTGGTTATGGATAGAAATTGGAAATTGGAAACTGGAAACTGGACATTATCTCCACGATTGTCGAGTTTCGAATTTGGAGCTTCGAAAGCCGCCGGGTTACTGGTTTTTTGTCTGACTGCCTTTTCATTCGCGGCGAATGCACAGAACACCACTAAGGTTGCTTCCACCAGGGCCGTGGCGGATTCCGCACCTGCGCGCGCGGGGGAGCAGGTGCCGAATGCCGATCCCCTGGCCATGTTTTATTACTCAGACGATTCGGTAGGGCTGGCATCGCTCCAGGCGCACGCCGGGGCGATGAGTGTTCTCGCTCCCCAATGCTACAGGTTGGACGGCGCAGGGTATTTGCACGGCCAGCTTCCGGCGGGGGTTGAGGATACGGCGCGCCAGGCGGGGCTGCCGCTGCTGCCGCTCGTGATGAACCCAGATTTCGACCGCGCCACGGCGCATAGCCTGCTTCACAATGCGAAAGCGCAGGAGCGCGCCGCAAGGAATCTGGAGCAGCTCGCCGAACGCGAAGTATTCCTTGGCTGGCAGTTGGATTTCGAAGGCTTCGCGCCCGCCGACAGCCTTGCCTACGTGCGCTTCGTGGAGCGGGTGGCGGCGAGGCTGCATCGCGATCATCGCCTGCTGAGCGTGGCGGTGGCGCCGCGTTTTTCCGACGTGTATCCGAACATTTCGCCCGAGGGTTTTCGCACCGGCGAATGGGGCGCGGCGTTTAACTTTCGCGAACTTGGGCGGGCGGCGGATTTCCTGGTGCTGATGGCTTACGACCAGCATACGCCCGCCACTCCGCCCGGCCCTGTGGCCGGTTATGAGTGGGTGAAGGCGGCGCTCGAATATGCAGTGCGTTGCGTGCCACCGGAAAAGTTGTTGCTGGGTCTTCCGCTCTATGGCCGCGAATGGGACGTTCCCGCGCGCGCTGCCACGGAGCACAGCCTCGCCTACAAAGATTTGAAGCCATTTCTCGATTCGCCCGGCAGCGACCAACACTGGGACGACCTCTCACGCACTGCCTGGTTCCAATTGCGCGATGGCAGCACCTTGCGCACCGTGTGGTTTGATGATGCCCGCAGCTTGCGCGAGAAAATCGCCCTCGTGCAGATCTACCACCTGCGCGGTTTCGCCGCCTGGCACTTGGGCGTCGAGGACCCTGAATTCTGGGAGATTAAGGACGGGAAGTGAAATGACGATGGAATCCGTTGGGATTTGAGTAATGGGCTGCGAGCGCCGCCGGCCATTCCGCCTGGGTTGAACCGCCATTATAATCACCGGAACAGTGGCTCAATTTATATTTTTGTAGTATACAACCAAGTAGTGAAGCCGATGAAAATCGCCCGAAGCATCTTCGGCATAAGAAATTGGGTCGCCACAGGCCTGATCATTTTATTCATCACTGCCCTGGCGCCCGTCGTCCTCGGCCAGGGACATGACTGGACCATTTCCATTGCCGGAGACCTTGACGAGCGCATCGAGCGGCAGCTCAATGTGCTCGCCGGGCAGGACCAAGCCCTCATCCACATTTTGAAAGGTTCGGCAGCGCGGCCGGATTTCGTCCCGGAGACGGGCAGCCTGGCGATTGAGCTGCGCCACCAGAGCGATGCGGCGGCTTTTCTGGATGCGCTCAAGCGCGCGGCGGGCTCCACGGCCATTGCCCCCACCGAAGAGCTCGCCCAGCAGGCATATATCATCGAGGCCAATTACCCCCGCGCGGCGGTTCCCAATCGACTGCGCATCACCGCCAATACCTGGGAGGGATTTCACAATGCCCTGCTGAGGGTTCCGGATTTGCTCGCAACCTTTCCGCCGAACCTATCGAGCCAGCTCATTCCCCGTCCGCAGGTGGTGCGCGTCGAGCGGAATGGCCTTGCCGTGGTGATTGTGGACTTCCCCTCGTTCCCGGAGCGCGGCGTGGTGGAAGGTTTTTACGGTACTCCCTGGACACATCAGAACCGCATGGAGATTCTGCGCTTCGAGGGCGCGCACGGCATGAACGCGTATTACTACGCCCCCAAGGATGATCCTTACCATCGCAAGCTTTGGCGCGATCCTTACCCGCCGGAAGCGCAGCAGCGGTTGGGTGAGTTGGTAGACATGGCCAAACGAAATTTCGTGGATTTTTGTTTTGCCATCAGCCCCGGCCTCAGCATGACCTACTCGAGCGACCGGGATTTCCAGTTGCTGACCGACAAGCTGGCGGGCGTGGGGAAGCTGGGAGTTACATGTTTCGCGCTCTTTCTCGACGATGTGCCGCAGGACTTGCAGGACGCACAGGACAAGGCGCAATTCAAAACCCTCGCCCAGGCGCATATCAACCTTACCAACAAGCTTTACAAGTATCTCAAAGAGCAGGCGCCGTCCAACCGCTTGACGTTGACTCCCACGGTTTACACGAACGAATGGGGCAGTCGTGTTTATCTTCAGGAGCTTGGCGCGGGTGTCGATCCCGGAGTGCCTATCGTATGGACCGGACCGAAGGTTTTTTCGCCGGCAATTACTGTGGAGAAGGCGCAAGAGTGGAGCGGATTTATCCATCGCCCGCCGCTCATCTGGGACAATTACCCCGTGAACGACCAAACGCGCTGGTGCC
>JASHSC010000067.1 GCA_030036915.1 Terriglobia bacterium | reverse complement strand
TAACACGGGCAAGACCAATACCTCCGCCTCCCTCACCGCCTCCGCCAAGGAAAAAGAGAAGGGTAAGGAGGAATTGCAGGGCGTCTTCCTGGTGAATAATGGGCGTGCCAGATTCGTTCAGGTTGAAAGCGGCATCATGGGACCTACCGACATCGAAATTCTCAAGGGCCTGCAACCTGGCGACACGATCGTTACCGGCAGCTTTAGCGTGCTGAGAACGCTGAAGAACGACACCAAGGTCAAGATTGACAACACGCCTGCCACTCCCACAACGGCGGGGTCGTAATTTAAGCCTGACTCACGGGACAGCCGCCACACGGCAAGAAACAGGATAGGTGTTGCCCATGGGAACACGAACGGGCACAAGTTCATTCTCGGAAACTCAAATGCCCCCGGATGGCGTGGTCATTAAGGCCGATGACCTGTGGAAGACCTACGATATGGGCGAGGCCATTCAGGTTCATGCGTTGAGCGGTGTTTCGTTCGACATCGATCGCGGCGAGTACGTGGCCATTATGGGGCCGTCCGGTTCGGGAAAATCCACGCTGATGAACCTGATCGGCTGCCTGGATACGCCTACACACGGCGCCTACTGGCTGAATGGACATCTGGTGAGCGAACTATCCGACGATGAACTGGCTTACATCCGCAACAAGGAAATCGGCTTCGTCTTTCAAACCTTCAACCTGCTGGCCCGTGCCAGTGCCCTGCACAATGTTGAGCTGCCCTTGGTTTATAGCGGCATGCCCGCCCGGGAGCGCCTGGAAAAAGCCGAGGACGCTCTCCGCAAAGTGGACCTGGCGGAGCGTATGAATCACAAGCCCAATGAGCTTTCCGGCGGCCAGCGGCAGCGCGTTGCCATCGCCCGCGCACTGGTGAATAATCCTTCCATCATTTTGGCGGACGAGCCCACCGGAAACCTGGATTCGGCCACGGGCGAGGAAATCATGGGCCTCTTCGGCCGCCTCCACGAGGTCGGCAATACCATTCTTCTGGTAACCCACGAGCATGATATCGCCGCACATGCTCATCGCATCATCCACGTTCGTGACGGCAGCATCGAGCGAGACGAGAAAATCGGGTGAGGAATGGAAACTGGAAACTAGAAACTGGAAATCGGAAACTGGAAACCAGTTTCTAGTTTCCAGTTTCTAATTCCAATTCGCATGGCATCCATTGACCAAACCGCCTCCTTTCCCCACGGGCGGGCGATGCAGCCCGCGGCGAGAGCCGGCGTGTGGGTGAGCGTCCGCGAGGCCTTCTGGATCGCACTCGAAGCCCTGCGCGCCCACAAGCTGCGCACTTTTCTCACCCTCCTCGGCGTGGTCATTGCCACTACCACGCTCATCGTCGTTATGTCGCTCGTCAACGGCATGAATCTTTACATCGCCGACCACATCGCCAATCTGGGGGCAAACGTTTTCATCGTTCACCGCTACCAGTGGGCGCAGGGGTATGACGCGTGGCTGAAAGCCCGGAGGCGCAACAAGCCCATCCTGATTGAGGAATTTGAGTTTCTACGCGACAACCTGAAGAATTACCGCAATATCGGCGCGGAGGCGGAAATCCAAAACATTAACACCAATGCGCGCTACCAGTCCCACGCGGTCTATTTCCTGGATATTACTGGCGTCACGCCCAACATGATCGACATCGGAGTGCAGAAGGTGGAGAGCGGGCGATACATTACCCAGCCGGACTACGAACATGAATCCATGGTTTGCTTTATCGGCCAGGACCTGGTGACCGCCTTTTTCCCGAACGTCGATCCCCTCAATAAAGAAATCCTGGTGAACGGCATTCCCTTCCGCGTGGTGGGCGTAGCGGAAAAGATCGGCAGCACGTTCGGCCAAAGTCAGGACAACTTCGTGCAGATTCCCCTTACCAGCTACAAGAAATACTTTTCTCCCCGGCCGTCGCTTCTAGTCAATGTGCAAGCGTGGGATTCAGGACAGATGATGCAGCTCGAGGACGAGACGCGCGCCCTGCTGCGCGCCCGGCGGCACATTCCCTACCTCGAGGATGACACGTTCGGAATCAATGCCTCCGACACCATCATGCAAACCTGGCATCAGATCACCGGCGCTGTTTTCGGCGTCACCATCGGCATCGTCGCCGTCTTCATGGTGGTGGGCGGCATCGTCATTATGAACATCATGCTGGCCAGCGTCACCGAGCGCACACATGAGATTGGCATCCGCAAATCGCTGGGTGCGCGCCGGCGAGACATTCTGATGCAATTTGTCATTGAGTCCAGCGTGATGGCCGGAATCGGGGGAGGAATGGGACTGCTGGCGGCCGTCATGGTGAGCGAGCTCGTGAACCTCGTCATTGGACCGGGATTCTTCAACGCCTCCATTCCCCTCAGCGCGATTCTGGTGGGCCTGGTGCTCTCCACCATCGTGGGACTGTTTTTTGGAATTTATCCCGCCAGCCAGGCCGCCAAACTCGACCCCATTGAAGCTCTGCACACGGAGAACTGAGCATGCCCGCGGATCGCCCCCACAACGTTCGTGAAAACCTTCTGCTCGCCATGGACACGCTGCGAACCCACAAGGTCCGCTCCTTCCTCACCATCCTCGGTGTGCTGATCGGGACTCTCACGGTAATCCTGGTCGCCTCGATTTTCGAAGGGCTCGACCAGCAGATGGTGGACGCCGCGCAAGGCTTCGGAACCCGCTCACTTTTCATCTTTAAATTTGAGCCCGGCATCAACTTCAACCTCACGCGCGAGGAACGCCTGCGCAAGCCCTTGACCTACGAGCAGGCCATGACGATCAAGGAAGAATGCCCGTCGGTCGAAAACGTTGGGGTTGGGACCATCAGCAACGGCCCTCCTGCCACGGCCAAGTACAAGGGATTGGAAATGGTTGACACCAACTACCTCGGCGCCACTCCCGAGCAGATCCGCAACGTGAACGCCGATCTCATGGATGGGCATATCTTTACCGACCTTGATGACCTGCACCGCCGTGATGTCACCGTGATCGGCGCCGACGTTGTAACCCGCTTCTTCGAGGGTGAGGACCCTATCGGCAAGTACATTGAGGTGGACGGGCATTCGTTCGAAGTGGTGGGCACGCTCGCCAAGCGCAAAGCCTTCCCCGGCGATAACAGCAGCGATAATCTGATCTACATTCCCTACTTCACTTACCGCAAGCTTTACCCCAATTCCAAGGAAATCCTCATCACCGCCGTGGCATTTCCCGGCAAGGTCGACG
>JASHSC010000701.1 GCA_030036915.1 Terriglobia bacterium | reverse complement strand
AAAAGTTCGTTTAAGGCCAGCTCGGCAGAACCGGCACGCCCTCCCGAACGAAATATTGGAGCAAGTACCCATCATTACTGGCCACTTCTACCACTAGGCTCCGCGCGTTCAGGCCGAAGCGGGTGGTCATCATGTTGCAATACTTTTCAGAATGCTTTAGCCAGGAATCGGAGAAAGAGGAGAAATAGGCATAGTCGCTGAAAATATTTTCAGCCTTCTCATATTCTTCAAGCTGGACAAGAAAACACTCGTCGCAGACATATACATGCAGGGGGTAATACACCTCACCGTGGTTAAGGTCAGCGGACGAGGGATAGGTTTCGCAAAGGGGTGACATTCCTAAATCGACAAAAGTTCGTTTAAGGCCAGCTCGGCAGAATCGGCACTGGCGGGTGGCAGCTTGTTGCTGAACTTCCGCAGTTTGAGTCGATGTCACTTCAGATACCTCGTGAATGCGAAAACCCTAGTGGGCGCTCACCGTTGTTCCGGCGCGTTGCCCACTCCGGTGCAAAGAGGAATCGAGTTGGCCGGCTTTCTGGAGCCGCTGAATGTGCTTCAGGCGAACGTAGCGGCCGGAATCCATATCTTCACGCGTAAGGCCGGCCGCGCGATAGGCGTCGTATAGTTCCTGTGCGCCCTTGTGAGCATTCCACTGCGGGCGGAACCCCGGCAACATGCGGTGGACCTTCTTGCAGTCGACACGATAACAACGCAAGTCGGGCCCACCTCCGGGGGCATATTCGATCCGCGAGCCGGGAACAGTCCCGGCAACAATCTCCGCCAGCTCGCGAATGCGATAATTCTCCTCGGTAAGGCCGACATTGAAAACCTGATTGTGAACGGCCTCGCGCGGCGCTTCGAGGGCGGCCAGCGCGGCGCCCACAATGTCGCGAATATGGACGATGGGGCGCCAGGGCGTGCCGTCGCTTTTGATGTAGACCCTTCCCTGGGTGAAAGCCGCTGCGACTAAATCGTTCAGAACGATGTCCAGGCGCAGCCGCGGGGAGACACCGTAGGCGGTGGCGTTGCGCATGTAGGTGGGACTGAACCGGTCGTCGGCCAACGGCGCGACGTCCCGTTCCACCAGGACTTTGGATTCACCATAGGGAGTTACGGGATTCAATGCCGCGGTCTCATCCAGGAAATCGTCTCCCGCAGCACCGTAGGTGCTGCACGAAGAGGCAAAGACAAAACGTTTTACCCCGGCCTGTTTGGCGAGTTCCGCCAGCCGCACCGAGGCTAGATGGTTGATATCATAGGTCAAGCTCGGGTCGATGTCGCCCAGGGGGTCATTGGACAGCGCGGCGAAGTGCATGACGCCTTCAAAGCCCACCAGGTCCTCCTTCGTAAGGTCGCGCAGGTCTTTGCAAATTTCAGGAATCTTCGGAACAGGCCCGCCAAAATCACAACCCGCGAACATATCGGTATCCAAGCCCACGACCTCGTGGCCGGCGGCCTGGACCATCGGGCCGGCGACACTGCCGATGTAACCTTTGTGTCCGGTCAGAAGAATTTTCATTGATACACACCCTTTAGCTGGAAAAGTCGAACCCTCGAAGCTCCGTTCGGAGGGCCTTTCAGGTCTCTTGAGAAATGCCTCCGTGAAAAACTCTGTTCTACACTGTGGATTTCAACTGATCGTCGGAGGCGACGGAAAGCAACCCCTTCTCGCAAAGCAGCTCGGCAGCCGCACAGATCCTGGAAAATACAATACCAGATTGTTCCGCGATGTCCAAGAGGGTGTGGTGGCCATCGGAGAGATTCAGCACCCAGAGCCGCGCCATGATCTCTTCTCCGCCCGCCTCACCGCCATAAAGTCCCCTCCGGCCCAATTGTGGCTCGCCATACGGAAGCTCGTTCCGATAACAGCGATTATTCTCGAGCACGTCGAGAATCGCAGCGCACACGCGCAGGGAATCTGCAAGCTTCAATGGACGGATAAATTCCAGATTGTCCGCCGAAGTGTGGTATTCCGGAAAAGTCCCCCACACGCTGCGCATGAGGCAGCCTACCGGCAGATTGAATCCCGGCGAACAGTATTGCCGCTCGTCGTAGCCATAGGGAGAAAATTCGAGTATTTTCGCTTCCTCGCCGCAATGACGCAGGACGTGAGCCGCGGCCCGGTCAATTTCCGCATTTCCCCGCCGGCTCTTCTTGTAGTGGAACCCGCCCGCGTCCCCGATGCACGTCAGGACCAAGCCATGACGAATCCGTTCCACCGCTTCGCGGTTTCGCGCCAGCCAGGTTATAGCTCCAATGGTTCCCGGAATGAACAAAAATCGATACGAGTATCGAAGATCGCGCCCTGCGAGATGTTTGGCCAGGAAAGTAGCAACCGTTACGCCTGACAGATTGTCATTCGCCAGGGAGGGATGGCAGGCATGACAAGATATGAGAATCTCTTCACGCGTGCGCCCCGCCAAAAAGCATTCCCCGTAAGTGAGGAAACCGTCCTGGAGAGTCGAGTCAATGCGCACCCCGTATTCCCCGTCTTTCAGTTGGGTCATCTGATGGTGCGTTAGGCAAAACCCCCAGTCCTCCTTGTAATATGAGGTGCGATAAGGAATCCAGTCCGGATGCTCGGGAATTGTAAACAGATGCCCCTTAAGCTTGCTGAGGAGCATCTTTTCATTTACTGGAACGCTGTAGTTCAGGACGTGCAGGTTGCATTTCTGGAAATCCACCACGCGCTTCCCGGCAGGGTCAGCGATATAGGCGTCGCGAATATTCCATTCTTTTGGTACGGTCCAGTCGAAAACCCTTTTCCCGGAGGGCACATCAAAGGTGTTTAGGGAAATCTGGGCCTTTATGTGCCCCAATGTTTGTCGAATACCGTTTCCGGTGATACTTCTGCAAATTGGGAACAGGTTTGCGGCGAAACCGTGCATCTCCAGACCGAGGCTTGCCCGGGAGGCTTCATCCAAACCATTTAGAATGCTCATTAAGGCACTTGGAAATCGGGGTATGTGCGGTCCCTTTCAGATATGACTTCAACTTTCTCCGGCCAGGCAATCTGGAACGCTGGATCGTCCCACCGCACGCCCCGAGCCGATTCCGGGTGATAGAACTCCGACATCTGGTAGAAAACTTCCACGTCATCATCCAGCGTTTGAAATCCGTGCGCGCATCCCTCCGGAATGTAGATCATATTGCGCTTTTCCGCCGTGAGACGTACGGCGATCCATTCCTTGAATTTTGGGGATTGCGAACGCAAATCGAGAACCACGTCGTAGATCGCCCCGCGCGTGCAGCGCACCAATTTGGCCTCCGCGTGGGGCGAAACCTGATAGTGCATGCCCCGCAATGTACCTTTCCGGGCCGTTCCTGAGATATTGCATTGCGCGAGTTGCGAGTTCAGGCCATTCGAGGCAAATTCCTTTTGGCACCACGCCCGCGCGAAAAACCCACGCTCGTCAAAATGGGGCTCGAGTTGAATTTCAAAGACTCCGGGGAGTTTTGCCTCTTGAAAAAGCATCTGGGAAATTCGTGGTTAGGTGTTGCCTTGGGCGGTCTTGGTGGAGGAAAGCCGGTTTCGCCACCACTTCAGCATGTCGCGCAAAGTATTCGCCAAGTCAAATTCCGGCCGCCACCCTGTGCAATTTCGAAATTTGGTTGTGTCGCCTGCAATCGTAGGTTCATCACAGGCGCGCACCAGCGCAGGATCCTGTTCGATTTTGAAGGGCACGGCAACATCCTTGCGAATGGCCTCGATAATCTCTTGAACCGCATAAATCTGGTCGCCGCCGACATTGTAGACTTCGCCCGCTTCGCAATGTTCTGTGGCTATCCAGAGACCTCGGGCCATGTCGCGAACATCCGCAAGCGCGCGCCGGGTGGTCAAATTTCCCACCAGCAGGACGGGGGGCCGCACTCCCAGTTCAATCTCCACGGCCCGTTTCGTCAAATCCGAGCAAACGTCGCCCAGCTTTCCCGGACCGGTGGTGTTGAAGATTCGAATCCGAATCGAGTGAAACGCGTAATTCGAAAAATACTGGGCGGCGAGAAGGTCCTGAGCAACTTTGCTGACGCCATAGGGGTGCAAGGGCCGAAGGGGATGCCCCTCTTTAACCGGAAGGTCCTGAATTGCGACGGGCCCATACTCGGCGCTCGAACACGCGACAACCACTTTGGGCTTTAGTCCCGCGCTGCGCAGCCCCTCAAAGAGGTTTACGGTTCCGCCCACGTTGATATCGAGAGTCTCCCGCGGCTGCGTGAGCGACACGGTGGGATAACTCTGGGCGGCAAGGTGAAAAACGCGGTCGGGACGAAAAGTGGAAAGAAGACTTGACAAGTGCGAGGCATTACGTACATCGCATATTTCGAAAGCGCCGCCATTCCATTTTTCCTCAGGCTGTTCCAGGCCAATTCCCAGCACCGAACACCCCGCCCCGAGACACTGCCGGGCCAGGAAGCCCCCGATGAAGCCCGCCGCCCCCGTTATCATGACTTTCATTGCGGCCTCTCCAAAAGCGGGATAGTCGAAACCAACCCGTAGTCACCCTTCATGATCAAAACGTCGCGCATGCTAGGCATAGGCTTCTTCCCGCTCTTTGGCCAACGCCCTGTCATACGCCTCCTCGGGCTCGTAAACGGCCACGTGACTGCCGCGATTCGAAAATCCGAAAGGAACACAAAGTAATTTGCTGAGCCGCTTTCGCAATTCCTGCCGGCGCTCGGGAGGGACAAAAAACAGCATAAAACCACCTCCACCGGCCCCCAGGAGCTTGCCACCCACGGCCCCGGCGCTTCGCCCCGCCCGATATATCTCATCAATTTCGGGGTTGGTGATCTTTTGGGTCAAAGACCTCTTTATCTCCCAACCCTCATGCAGCAACCGGCCAAATTCTTCGATAGGGCGCTTTGGGTCCGTAATTATTGCTTCGGCCTGGCCCACCAATTGGAACATCATTCTGAGTTCCTGCTCCCGTTGTCCCGTCAACCGGATTTGCTCCTTGGCAATTTCAGAGGCCGTTCGGGAAAAACCCGTAAAGTAAAGCGCCAGGTGCTGGACGAGCTCCGTCAATCTACTTTGTGTGGTCAAAACGGGCATGACCTCAATGGAACCGTCCGTGCGGAAGTTGATGCGATTGAAGCCGCCGTAGGCCGCGCTCGCCTGGTCCTGGGAGCCGACGGCCTCCTGAAGCAATTCCTGTTCCACACGAATGGCGTCCTCCGCCAACGCCTGCTTGTCACGCATTTTATTCTGGAGCGCGTAGAGGCCCAGGAGCAATCCCACGGTGAATGCCGAACTCGTTCCCAAGCCGGTTCGGGCCGGCAAATCAGCCACGTGGTGGATTTCAACGCCTTCTTCGATGCCAAGGTATTTCAGGCAACCGCGTACAGAGGGATGTTGGATGGCATCGTTCGTCTGAACATTTTCCACTCGCGAGTATAAAACGCGGCTATGGCAATCGAAAAAGGGCGGCAACCGCCGGCAAGTGATGTAACAACACTTGTCAATAGTGGTCGCGAGCACGCTTCCACCATGCTGGCGGTACCACACAGGGTAGTCCGTGCCGCCACCAAAGAATGAAATTCGAAGTGGCGTGCGAGTGATAATCATTCCGTAACTTGCCTCCATTCCTTAAAATAGCCGGAGTCCACCGCTCCATCGGGACCCCGTGTGGCCAGTATATCTTTCATCGCAAACTTTGGGGATGGCCATCCTGCTGTGGCGACTAGATTGCGAGATTCGAGCCACGGACTTCAGAAGTCTGCCTACTGAAATGAAAATGGCGGAACAATTGCTTAAGCGGGCGCCCCAGGATTACCGGCCGGACGCTGACCGCACGAAGAAAATCGAGAATGCTTGTTCCGTATTTCCCTTTATGCCAATTTGTTCTCGCCCAGAGTAGGTGCAAATCGCCTACGGCCCGGCCCTCGGACTCCTTCCACTTACAAGACTGGGACATATCTTCCAACGCCTCGGAAGCCGCTGGGTAGTCACCGTTATCGCACAATATCTGGATCGCCCGTAAATAGTGCTTGGCCAAAGCATCATTCATGGCGGCTTCGCTTACTCCAAGTCCAGCCAATAGTGCGGGGGTAATCTCAGTGACTGAATCGAGTGGATCGGGATTCCCATTTCTCCTTAACACTGCTGCAGCCTTCGCAGCCAAGCCGCTCATTGCCGATTGCTTGCACTTGCGCACGGTCACTTGCCCCGAGTGAAGCCTGTACTTTCCCAACACCGTCGCGAGATTGGCCAGTTGGTAGTGGTCCGACATTCGCAGGAACAAATCATAGTCTTCGGAATAGACCGCGAGCTTTCTGTACCCTCCCACGGACTGGAAGACATCCGTGCGCATGATTACCGTAGTGTCCCACAACGGACACTCGCCTCGAACAAGAGCCGCTTTGACCTCGTCCCTATCGATCGGATTGCTGCCGAAATAGAGCGATTTCCCGCTCGCGTCAATTACTTCCACCGCACCGGCAAGCACGCTGACCTCGGGATTCTTTTCCATGAAATCGACCTGCAACTTCATACGGTCCCTGGTCGCAATGTCATCAGCGCCCAATCGGGCAATGTATTTGCCCCGCACGAGCGCACAGGCTCGGTTGAGCGATTCCACCAGCCCCTTATTTTCCTGATGAATGATCTGCAATCTCGAATCTGTCTCCCGAATCGACTCAAGAATTTCCCCGGACCTATCCGTTGAACCGTCATTGACGACAATCGCTTCCAGGTCGCTGAAGCTCTGGTTGAGAACACTTTCAACGGCCTCAGCAAGAAATCGCTCCCCGTTCAAGACGCTCATCACTATGGAAACCATCGGATTGGTCATTTCCCCTGAACCTGCCTCCTGCTATTTGACTCGGCAACTCTCACTACTGTCCGCGACCAAACCACTTGCCTGCATCAAAACTTCTTAGAACCCACGCGCAGCGTGAAAGAAGAGGGCGAAGTGGGATGATGAACCGCTGTAAAGAGCCTGGGATCTGATCCCATGTCATGATGGTGGAGAGCACTCGGACCGAGTAAACTCCACCCAAAAGCGCGGCCAATACGCCGATACTGACCGCCCAGATTAGAGGGAACACCTGAAATCCGCAGAACACCGCCGTGATCAAAGACAGGAAAAAAATACCCATTCGTATGTTAACGCCTGACCATCGAAACCCGCTGACCCAATTCACGATCGGGTAGAGGACAAGACCGTGGAGGGTGCAAGCGCCGAAGAACGCGATGCCCGCGCCGTTCAAGCCCCACCATGATATGCACACCCACGCCAACACGAGACTGGCCACCGTCCATGCCAATTCGGTCCCAAAAAAGAGGAATTGCTTCGCCTTGGCGAGGTTGATGAAGCCCATCGGCCAGGTAATCACCTGGACGGTTGTTCCGAGACAGATCCAGCGCAGAACTCCCACCGCCGCACCAAACTTGGCACTGTAGAAGAGGGCAACAACCAGCGGCGCAAAGGTCAAGGTGGCGATCACTCCGGGGCCCGCCACCAGAAGGCCCACTCGTGCTTGCTCATTCACCAGACGGTTACATTCCGAATCATCATCAGCGCTGGCCGTCAGGCGGGGATAGAAATCCGCCGCCATAGCCTGGAGGATAAATCCAACGTACAGTCCACCCAGCGCATAAGCCGATTGATAGTATCCCGTTGCCGCCATGCCAACTTTCCGCAGCAAGATGATTCGAACGGCATAGGCGATTCCCGCGCTCATAAAATAGCTCGCCATGAATGCCAAGCCGAGCTTTAGGAGAGCCGCGGACTCACGCGCGACTTGCGAAACCTTCATCGGGACATCGCGAATCCCCACCCTCCGGCTAAACCAATATGAAAATACAAGTGACATGAGCGCGACACACACCAGGGCCGGCACAACACCCTTTTCCCGCAGGAAGTACACCAGCGCCACGCTGAATATTGTTCCAAACAGGGCCCCAAGAACCTGCAACTTGGCCAGGTCGGCAATTCGCCGCAATCCCTGGATTAAGGCGGTCTGTCCCCAGGATACGAGTTGAAAAAGGACAGCGAGGGACAGCAAGCACACTCCGGCGGTGTTTGCCCTCGTGCGAAAGGTCAGGAGAGATATTTGTCCTGAAAACGCCAGCAGCAAAATCGCGCCCAGCACTCCCAGGACGATCGATACCCGTCGTAGGACGGTTGTAGTTTCCGCGATTTTTGCGTTGTCACCTGAACCGACTGCTGCGGCAATCTGGCGCACGCCACTGCTGTTCACTCCCATGCCCGCAATGCTTTGGGTCAGGTCGGCAACGGATTGGTAGAGGCCGAATAAGCCATACCCGGCGGGGCCCAGTAATACCGCGATTGCCTTTGTCCGAACGATTCTGATGGCGACTGTCGCCGCCGAGGAGCCGCCCACCAACGCCGTGGACTTGAGAATTTGGCCGTAAGTATGCTTCCCGGTGGTTGCCGCCGGTGGGTCCTGAGGCGAAACTTCAGGCGCAGTAGCCACAGGCTGGTCTCCAACCGGTTCAGATGGCGCCGCGGGGCGGCCCGCCGCCTCCGTTTCCGAGGCTGTGTCCGCGGTGGGCGGAACGACGTAGCTTGTCTCTGATGCGTTCAAACAGTCTCCAATTCCCCTGACGAATGCGCGCCAAGGATGCCGGCATACACCCCCATCGTCATCGCACTCACCACCTGCCAGGAATGCCTCTGTCTCACGAAGGCAATGATCTCCTCTCGCCGGTGCTCAAGGTCGGCGAACAGGTCACTTGCGAAATACGCTTCGAGGGCTTTCGTCAAATCTTCCGGATCTTCCGGCTTGAAGATGAAACCGGTTTTGCCGACAATCACATCGTCCTTGAGACACCCCACATCGGCCACGAGCGCAGGCAAGCCGAAACTATAGCCAAGGAACAGGACGCCGCTCTGATAGATATGCCGGTAAGGCAGCGCGAGAACGTCCGCGGCCTTGAAATATACTTGCGTCTCCTCGTCGGGAATGAACTCCGCTTTGAGGATGATTTTGCCGCTTTCGCCCCCCCGCCGCGCCGATTCCCGAACTGCGCTCCAGTACTTCTCGTCGCCTCCGGGTTTGCCAGCGATGATTAATCGGCAATCGGGGCGAGTGGAGAGGATCTTTTCAAACGCCGTGACGAGGTATTCCAGACCCTTATAGGGGGTAATGTTCCCAAAGAAGAGAATGGCCTTGTCACCTTCGCGGATGCCCAAGCGTTCTCTCGCCTCGGCGCGGGTAAGCCGAGTATTGGGAACGGCGTTGTTGATCCCGAACGGAATCACGGTAATGCGATTGCCGGACACACCGAAGGCCTCCATAAGCTCGGTCTTCATCCTTTCGGTGTGAACGAAGATATGGTCGGAAAGCCGGTATTGGATGCGCAGGGTAAGCCGATTCAAGCCCGTATCGTTGCCATCTCGCGTGCGGGCATTGACATTGTGAGCTGTGAAGACGACTTTCTTCCCCAGGAGCCTGTAGTAAAGCATCAGCAAAGTGCGGTCGAACAACTCGAACTTGTTGTTCCAGAGAATGTGGAAAATCCTGGGCCGCGCTTTCGCCGCGTAGCGTATTAGTTTCGCGTAGTAAGACAGAATCCGCAGAACCTTGCGCGGGAGGCTGGCTCCCTGATGCTGGTCGCCGCGCAAATTCAGAAAATTCACCCCAGCCTTTTCGTGGAATTCCGGGCAATCCAGCTCGTCATTGCCAATCACATCAAGGGCGACGTCCTCGGACATAAGGGCCTTCCCGAGACCGAATGCATAGGGGCGGTCGCCGCCACCCGTGAGCAGGGCAATGGAAAGCGTATTTTCAGTTGAAGACTTTGTTTTTTCGTTTAACAAGGAGTTGGATGACCGATCGAACGCCTCCGGGTTTGCTGGAGGGATGGTTACTCGTCTTGAGCCGTACTCGGCGCAGGCTCGGATTTATGGGCGGTTACGGCGCGATCACCACGAGATTCCCAATCAAACATAGCCTTGTCGATTGCACGGACGATGGATGACTTAAATTGCGGGAGGGTAATTTGAGCCCATTTTGCGGTATTGTGCCCCAAAATCGGCCTCATCCATGCATATTTCCAGCGCAAGCGCGGCGGGTGCAGTTCGCCTCCCAGCTCCTTTGCCAGGCTCTGCAACTCGACAAAAAGATCCATCCGCTCCGGATAGAAAAAGATGCTCTTGGATTGCAGGTACGCCAGGCATGCCTTATGCACTCGCTCGCTATCCTCAAGCGACCGAAGGTACTGAACATGCAACCGAAGTGAAATTAAATATGCGTCTCTTTTCTTTGACGACCTGCCGACATAACTCACGCTGGTCGTCCCTGTGACCCTGTAAAAGATGTGGGCATCAGGAACAAAATGCGTCCCCTCCGATGCCAACAGAACGCGGCAAAAGTATTCACCATCGTCATCATAAACGAGACGGGTGTCAAAGGGCCCCGCCGCATCGGCAAGCTCCCGACTGGTGAGCCAAGTGGCTGGTTGCATGTGCAGGTCATCCCGCATCTTCCTCAAGAGCCATTCGACAGGAGAAAGGCTTTGGCAGAGGGAGTTGTTGATAAAACGCGCATGGCGGGTGCGATAATAGAAGTGCGCCCAGGGACAGGAGAGCAGCAATCGCCTGCTGTCCCCCTCCTGGAGGGCGGCCATCTGGCGCTCAATTTTGTCCGGTCCGAGAAGGTCATCCGCAGCCAGCCACTGGATATAATCCCCTTGGTATAGTCGCAGGGCATGGTTTTCGGCCGCTGCGACTCCCTGGTTCTCAGGCAGGGATATGACGGAAACTCCCTTCGAACTGTATCGCCGCGCCACTTCCGCCGTGCGGTCCGTGGATCCGTCGTCAACAACAATGATTTCCTTGCGCGGCCAGGTTTGGGCGATAGCCGATCGAAGTGTGTACTCGATCAAGTTTTCCGCGTTATACGCCGGAATTAGAATCGAGACCAGAGGCTTCATCTTAAAATCTCCTCACAGGGGGCTTTTGTGCGTCCCTTGACTTTGGGCCTTATACAGCCGATTACCATTGACAGCCCTTTTTTCTTGTTAGATAGTAAGGCCACTACGGCATGTTATTGTAAGCAGCTATTTAGGGACCCAGCAACCCCCGCAAGAGGCGGTATTTTTAGGTCCCAATACTACATGTTTTCTTGTGGGAGGGAAAACCCTTCCGCAGGCCGACAGAACAACCCCGACTGCCGGTCAATCTCGGAATTGGAAATTCATTTTCCGGCAATGCTCCCGAAATCCCAAAAGCATTGACCGAGATTTATCAGGAGCTGCAAATGAAGATCAAACCTATTTTCTTTTCTCTGCTAGCCATGGCGGTTCTGAACATCGGGGTTGCA
>JASHSC010000700.1 GCA_030036915.1 Terriglobia bacterium | reverse complement strand
GATGATGGCCTGTAGATCCAAGCCCGCTCTCCTCTCCTTGCTGGTACTTACTTGCAGGGGTAACCCTTCGAATCCATGCCGCCCTGGAGCAACCCGCCAGCCGACGCGTTGCCCCTACGAAGCCCTATCCCAGGCAGCGGTGGAAATCCGCAAACAACTGCACCGTAAAATCCGTCAGCTTGCGCAGCATCCAGGGCAACAACACGAGAATGCATATGGCCATGACGGCAATTCTCGGAACCGTGGCCACCGTGTGTTCCTGGATGGAGGTCATGACCTGCGCGATATTGATCAACAGGCTCACCACCGTGGCGATAATCAGTATCGGAGCCGCCAAAAGCAGCGCCGTCAGCAAGGTTTCACGCGCGAGATGGACTACAAGTTCGGTTGTCATGTCTCCTGCCCTAATAAAAACTTTTCATCAGAGACCCCACTACCAAGTGCCAGCCGTCCACCATCACGAAGAGCAGAATCTTGAGCGGGGTTGAGATTACGACCGGCGGCAACTGCATCATTCCCACCGAGGTGGTTACCGACGCCACCACCAGGTCGACGACCAGGAACGGGAAAAACAGGACTGTCCCGATTTGGAACCCGGCCTTCAGCTCCGAAAGGATGTAGGCGGGAATCACCACGCGCATCGAGAGGTCTTCCGGGCGGCGCGGCCGCGGCTCCTTGGCCAGTTCCACGAACAGCGCCAGGTCCTTCTGCCGCGTATAGCGCAGCATGAACTGCCGCAAGGGTTCCGACCCGCGAGCAATCGCCTCAGTAGTGGAGATTTTGTTGCTTTGAAGGGGCGCAATCGCCACCCGGTAAACATCCGCGCCCAGGGGCTGCATGATGAAATAGGTCAGGAACAGAGCCAGCCCGATCAGCGTTTGATTGGTCGGCGTGTTTTGCGTCCCGAGCGCTTGCCGTAGGAAGTGGAAGACCACCAGCAGGCGTACAAACGGCGTCATGGCGAGCATAATGGCGGGCAGTAGGGTCAGGACAGTGAGCAGGACGATAATGTTTACGGGTAGTGATGAGCTGCTGCCCCCCGTAAGCCCAGGAATCGCCAAGCCGTTTGGCAATCCTTGCGGCGCCGCGCACAGTGGAGGGGAGAATGCCACGGCGGCGATGCCCACAGCCAGCCACTTCGCCCTGCGCCGAAACATCGACTTTTTCGATTGGCAACTCATGCGAATCAAAAGCCTGGCAATTCCCGCATAGCTGCGGATGGGGGTATTACTCTTCCCCCTTCCACCCGCGCCAAAAGTTCGAGAGAATTTCCGCTGCCGGCCAATAGAAATTCCTGCCCATTGAATTCAATGACTGCAAGGAAACGGCGGTCACCGAGCGAGAGCGTCTCGCTGATGCGTAGGCGGCGGGGACGTCGATGCAAAACGGCGCGGCGGAGCTTTTGCCAGCCGGTCTTAAGGATGATGGCCCAGCCAGCCTCCGGCAAAGTCTGGGCGGGGCTTGCAGCGTTTGCTTCCATAATCGTTAAGTCCTTTATTGTGAGTACGCCACGGGGGTAATCGTGAACCTTTGCGGCACTACGTGATCACCCCTCCGGCTAAACCATTTCCGTCAACCGCACCGCCAATCGGCCGTCAATTACATCGAATTCCGCCCAACCCACCATTACTCCATTCACTTCCACCGGGACGTGCGCTCCCTCTCCGCGCCGAGTGTCCACGAGCGAATTGACTCGAAGCGCCAGCAGGTGGCGAATGGTGAAATGAGGAACCTCCAATGAAACGTTCAATCGGCAAGGCAAATCCAACGCTTCTGGCCAAATGTCCCGAGACGCCTGCGCGGGTTCCACCTCTCGATCTGGAGGCTCATTTCCCATAGGTCATCGCTGCACAAGGAAATCGTTAAAGTAAATTTCGCGAACGGCCAGCTCTGGCACACGCGCCTGAAGCGACTTGACGAGCTCATCTTTGAGCTTCTGTTTACCCTCGGGGGCCAGAAGCGCGTCGGAATGCCAGGTGGTCAGAACTCCCAAAATGCAATCGCGAATGCGCGCCGTGGGCACAGCGTTTTCGCCCACCTTGCCTTCCTTGGCAGGAAAGGGCTTTTCCAGCCCCAAGTCGATTCCCACCCGCAGGAAGCGGTTGTCCTCCGTGTCCGCCAAGTTCACCACGAAGGGTTCCAGGTGCATCACGGCTATGATGTTCGGATTCTTGGAATCCTTTTCGGCGGCCTCGGCGCTTTGACCCTTGTTGCACCCGAGGTTAAGCACCGCAACCAAACCCAGGATGCCCAGCAGCACAATCCCCGCGAATGCCGACAACTCTCCGCACATTTTTCGTTGCATATAAGAACCCCAGTCAGTTGAGCGTTTGATGAATCAGCAAATTACTGTCCAGAACACAGGGAATTCACCGAAATAGTTTTAAGGAATGCAGAGGAGAAGTAAGTACTTTGGTTTTGTTGAAGATCGGGCTCGGTGAGGCGCGCATTGAAATCCGTCGAGGGTTGGCTTAGGCGGCCCCGCCCGTTCCGAATTGGGAAAGATTAATGAGGGCGCCCCAAGGGGGAAGGCCTTTTATATACCCTCCAGGGTACGAAAATCGATCCTTGCCCCGCCGAGCAATGGTCCGGACACCTTCCCACTGGACGGTCACCGCCAGCATAACCATCCCACGATTGCCAGCATCAGAGTTCGGAAAACTGAAAATCGAAATTTCGGTTAAAATTGCTGCGGCTGGGAAAGGTCCTTCGCAAGGCGGCCTTGTTTCAATTTCTGCTTTATCACGGATTGGCAAATCCAGAGGTGAGTTTCACCTTTGCCTTTCAGCATTCTTCAATTTCCGCAGGGAGACGTGCAAGTGACTGAACATCAGACCGCGAGGGCTCATCTCGTGATGGCGCTCGTGGCGATTGGAATTCTGGCCAGAATCGTATACATAGCATTGGTCATCTGGCCTCATCATCCTCCCTTTGCGGGTGATCCCTCCTATATGGACGACGCGCGGAACATCGTATCTCTGAATTTTCGTGCTCTCGGCGATCGGACTCCCGCCTATCCGCTCTTGCTCGTCCTTTGCGGCCTCAACGGCTGGGTGGTCTGGGTAATCCAATCGGTCATGGGATTGGTATTAAGTTTAATGATCTTCGATATGGCACTCCGCCGCACTCGCCAAGGTCCCTTATCATTGTTGATTGGCCTTGCTTGCAGTCTTATTCCGAATGTCCTGACGTATGAACCATTTCTATTATCGGAGATGCTTGCGACCTTTCTGGTTGTGGCCTCAGTTTGGCTGATGGCAAGGTGCGAGGGCGCAGGGCATCCAACTTTCGGCCATTTACCAGGGGTGGGCTTGCTGGTGGCTTTGGCAGGGTTAACTCGACCCTTGCTATTATGTCTCGTTCCGATTTACTTCTGTTTTGTCACTTTCCCCTGGCCTCTGGCAAATATCTTGAAGCGCCCGATTTTGAAAAAAGCCTTCCTCTTCGCCGCTCCCGTCATTGTCCTCGTCCTTGGTTGGTGTGAGTTTAACAACCTCAACCACGGATTCTTCACACCCACAACCCGTGCAGGACAACAATTGATGGATCAAGTGGCTCCGTATGTTGAATTAGCTCCGGACAGGTTTGCAGTGTTAAGGGATATTTGGTTAAAGCATCGCCCACAGGATGAAACGACGGACCTGGACCCGCAAAACTACACTTGGGACGCCCTGCCGGAAATGGAAGCCCGGACAAGTAAATCGGAAATGCAATTGCTCCACGACCTCACCCGTCTCGCTCTCTATCTGGAGATTCACCACCCGCTTCTATGTCTCCGGCGCGCCGAGCAAGGCTGGATACAATTTTGGGGAGAGGCCAGCGCGGACGAGATAGGGTGGCCGCAAGGCCTTGACGTGGGATTTATTGAAGTCGCCAAGCCGGCAATGAAGTTTCTGGTGCGCGAAGTAATGGGTATTTTTCTCGTCCTCGCCCTGTTTTCAGTCCCCTGTGCGGTTCTTCGGTGGAGCATCTTCACGAGAATAGATTACTTAACCTTTGCGATCACCTTGTGGGCATCCATTTTCTCGTCCATCACGGAGTTCGGAAACAACTTCCGATTCTCCGTGCCCTTCATGCCGCTTATTTTCTACACCGTTATGGTTTGGGGATGGTTAAGCATCAAGTCGGTTCTCTTGTTTAAGTTGCACGCAATCCCCTCAAATGAGGCCTGAAGCCATGCAATAGCGAACTCATTGCAGCCTTGGGTGCCATGGCCGCAAACGTGCGCTTTCGGCGGCCCATCATAATGCTAAGTCTCATCGGAATCACGTTTTCCCTGTGCTGACCGATTATCGGATGAAGCGGACCAAGGAACTTCCAAGGCTGGCCATTAATCAAATGACAAGCCTGCCCCTACAAGAGAAGGATGTTAGAGATTTCTGCTGCGACCCGCCTCGAATGGCTCCACGCGCACTGGCGCGGTATTCTATTGGGCAACCCTTTGCCGCGGTTTGCGGCTATTTGGTGACAACCTTTTGAGGACATTTTGACTTGACCCTCCAAAGGGGGAGTGATATCTACGCACCCCGCGGCGTCAACTACGGCAATTATGGACGGGGCTTGGCGGTAGCTCCGGGATTTCTCATTGCGGGATAACTGCGACACCGGGTTAGCCTGGTTAAATGCATTAGTCAATCCTAAGCCCAATTGGTTCAAATCGTCTGTTGTGGATTCGCGAATTGGGTGGACAAGTTCCTCAGGTTCGAGCCATGGTTTCAAAAACCCTTCCGAGACAGCGTTAGGTCACGATCAGATGAATGCCTCGAGACTGAAAATGTCTGAGTTAGTGCTCCGAATTGTGCCTCAGCGAGACAATGGTGTGTTTTCATGACAGACCCGACAGGCGTCAAATCCGGCAATTCTTAGGTATCTGACAACCAGGCTACGCAATTAGGATCTTGGCATTGCTGCTTGTTAGTAATACTTGAGGCCTCCCAATTAATGTTGACGCGGGCACCATAACCGGCGAGATTCGCCAATCCGTTTCCTCTAATTGTTTGATTTCTAAGAATATCGTTCCCGCGTGGCACTCCGGTGCTGGTTCAAAAGTACTATGGCCATGGGGGTAAGAGAAAACTAAAGTAACGCGTAGCTGGCGTATCTAGAGCCCTCAAGATTTTATCAGGAGGACTGGTCAAGAATCGCCCGGCGAACTGACTCTAAGTTGAAGGCCATGGCCTCAAAACGCAAACCCTGAGGGGCATAGCGTAAGTTTGTGCCCCTGGGATCGACAACCTGTTCACCGCAAACTTCGAAAGAATTAGGAATCTAGCGAATTAAAGAGGTTTTCACTATGCAGTGGGCGAATAATTTTGGAGGCCGGGAACGGCCTTCCCCCCAAAGTTTTCATTTCCTCATGCGGGCTTTCCTGAAACCGACTCTACCGTTCCTCCTCATCTTGGCCGCTGCAACGGCCAAAGCTCAGACGCCAACCACGACCGATCTGAGCGTGTCATCCTCTTCAGTTACTGCCGGGACGGTTGTGACTCTTACCGCCACCGTGACTTTGCAGTCAAACAGTTCGCCCGTTTATCCCGGGCGTGTGACTTTCTGCGATTCAACCGTCACATATTGTCTGCAACACGTAATCACCCCCGGTTTGCAAGTTGTAGGAAATGTACAGCTGACATCGAGTGGGACTGCTGTCCTGAAAGTTATCCCGGGGGTTGGAACGCACAACTACGTGGCCGTCTTCAACGGGGCGCCAAACGGAACCGTATCAACCGCACCCAGCAGTTCCTCGCAGGAAACTATGACAGTAACCGGGGGACCGACGAATACGACACTTTCTTACACCGGCACTGGTCCTTACACGTTGACAGGCACTGTTGTCGGCAACGGTAGTTTCCTCTCTCCGACAGGGATTGTGTCTTTTGTGGACACTACCAACGCCGGCTACGTGTTAGGTTCGGCGACGCTGAGCGCTGGAACTTCGTCGCAATCATTTGCGTCAGCGGCGCCCTATGGAAACCAAGGGACAGCGCATTTTGTGGCGATAGGTGACTTCAATGGAGACGGCATCCCCGATTTGGCGATTACGAACACCTCGGTCAGCCTCTCAGGCGGAGGGACCGGTCCCGGGGTGAGCATTTTCCTGGGGAATGGCGATGGGACCTTTCCGTCAACACGGTGTCGTATGCGGTCGGGAACAATCCATATGGAGTAGTGACAGCAGATTTCAACGGTGATGGCAATCTTGACTTGGTAGTTGCAAATTATACCGACGGCACGATCAGCGTCCTCTTAGGAAACGGAGATGGTACCTTCCAGCCTCAGGTGGTTTACCCGACACAGAATCCTTCATCCTACCTGGATCTTCCTTACTATATAGCGGTGGGAGACTTTAATGGGGATGGAATTCCGGACTTCGTGGTGGCAAATTCCGCTTCTGCACTTAATAAGCTGGCTGTATTTATCGGGAATGGTGATGGCACATTTCAGACTCCGGTCTTGTATGGGACCGGGGGAAGCGCCTCAGCCAAGGATGGAACTTATTCGGTTGCCGTAGGGGATTTCACTGGGAATGGCATTGCCGACTTGGTGGTGACGAATTTTTCTGATGATTCCATAGGTGTGCTGATAGGGAACGGCGATGGCACCTTTCAGTCAGCAGTTACGTCCTCCACGCCATCAGGAACTAACCCATACAACGCAATAGTTTGGGACTTTGCTGGGAACGGCATCGCTGATTTGGTGGTGACAACTTTCGCCTCGGAAGACGGCTCGAACACATATTCGGTGAATTCGAACCCCGGAAGAGTCAAGGTTGGCGACTTCAATGGTGATGACATCCCTGGCTTGGTGGTAACCAATCTCAACAGCAGCAATGTGAGCATTTTACTCGGCAATAGTAATGGCACTTTTCAATCTCAGATTCCGGTTTCAACGGGAACGGGATCGGCTCCTTTCGCTGTAGTGGTTGGAGACTTCGATAGAACGGGAATCCCTGACCTGGCGGTGGCCACCGACTGAGCGGGACGTGCGTGCTCAGCCTGACGGGGAGTGGAGCGGGGAATTGCACGGAGCAGGTATTGGCCGGGCACGTGGACGGGGGGACGCACGTGCTGACGGGGAGCTATCCCACGGACAACCGGGTGCACGCAGCGAGCAGCGGGAGCGGGAACCTGACGGTGACGGCGGCGACGCCGGGGGTGACGGTGACGGGGGGAGCTTTGTGTATAACGCCAGTGGGGAAGCGGCGAGTGCGATCGCCACGGGGGTGGGAGGAGCGAATATCAGCGGTCTGGGGACGTTCACGTACAGCTATACGGGGACGGGGAGCACCACCTATGGGCCGACGGGTGTGGGGCCGAGCGCGGTGGGGACGTACCAGGTGAGTGCGACGTTCAATACGAGTAATCCCGACTACACGAGGGGGAGCGTGGGGTTGGGAGGGATCACGATCACGCCGGCGGCGTTGACCATCACCGCCAACAGCACGAGTAAGACCTATGGGCAGGCGGTGACGTTCGCGGGGACGGAGTTCACGACGAGCGGGCTGGCGGGGACGGACACGGTGACCAGCGTAACGCTCCAGAGCGCGGGAGCAGGGGGGAGTGCGACGGTGGCGGGCTCGCCGTACAGCATTGTTCCCAGCAACGCGGTCGGGACGGGGCTCGGGAACTACACCATGACCTACCTGCCGGGGACGCTGACGGTGAACGCGGCTCAACTCACCATCACGGCGAACAGCACGAGCAAGACGTATGGGCAAACGCTGACGTTCGGGAGTGGCAGTACAGCATTTACGAGCAACGGCTTGCAGAATGGCGAGACGATAGGCAGCGTGACGCTGGCGAGTACGGGAGCGGTGGGGACAGCGCCAGTTGGAAGTTATGCAATCACACCTAGCGCTGCGACGGGGGGAACATTTAACCCCAACGACTACGCCATCACATATTTGGCAGGCGCCTTGACGGTCAACCAGGCCTCCCTCACGATCACCGCCAGCTCGGAGAGCAAGACCTACGGACAGACGCTGATATTCGGAAGCGGGAGCACAGCGTTCAGGAGCAGCGGCCTGCAGAATGGCGAGACGATAGGCAGCGTGACCCTAAGCGTCAGCAATAACGGAGGGGCGGCAACAGCAGCCGTTGGAGATTATGCAATTACGCCGAGCGCGGCTACGGGTGGGACGTTTAACCCCAACAACTACACTATCACTTATGCGACCGGCACTCTAACGGTCAACCCAGCCTCCTTGACAATCACGGCCAACAGCACGACCAAAGCGTATGGCCAAACGCTTAATTTCGCAGGTACGGAGTTCGCAACCAGCACTCTCTATAACGGCGACAGTGTGACAAGCGTGACATTGACGAGTACAGGAGCAGCGGCTTCGGCCACGGTTGCGGGGTCACCTTACAGCATCGTGCCTAGCACCGCTGTGGGCACCGGCATCGGGAACTATAAGATTACCTATGTTAATGGGACGCTTGCCGTGACGAAGGCAGCTTTAACGATCACTGCGAAAAACGCGATTAAGACGTACGGGCAGACGGTGACGTTCGCGGGGACGGAGTTCACGGCCAATGGTTTGATGAACGGTGACAACGTGACAAGCATGAGGCTCTCGAGCTCAGGTGCGGCCGCGGCCGCGACGGTAGCAGATTCTCCGTACAGTATCATTCCTAGCAACGCGGTGGGTAATGGACTCGGGAACTACGCGATCAGTTATGTGAACGGGATGCTGACGGTCAATACAGCACCAGCCACTGTGACGCCGAATGCGGTGACAAAAGTATATGGCCAAGCCGATCCCACTCTGACGGGGACACTGACGGGTTTCCTGGCATCGGACAATGTTACTGCGACATACGCCCGTACAGCGGGGAATACCGTTGGAGGCAACCCCTACACGATCAGCGCCACACTGAACCCGGCAGGGGTCCTGGGGAACTATAACATAACTTATAACACCGCTGCCTTTACGATCACCCCGGCGCCCCTGAGCGTCACGGCAAGCAGTGCGTCGATAACGTACGGAGGGACTGTGCCGACAATTACCGCCAGTTACAGTGGATTTGAGAACGGGGACACGGTGGCGAGCCTTACCGCAGCGCCAACTTGCTCGACTACCGCGACATCCCACAGCCCGGTAGGTTCGTATCCTTCAACCTGTTCGGGAGCGGTCGATACCAACTACACTTTCATTTACGTAAGCGGGACGGTGACCGATACTGTTGCGCCCCTGATCATCAAGGCGAGCAGTGCAACAATGACCTACGGCGGACCTGTGCCAGCGATTACTCCCACTTACAGTGGATTCGTGAGCGGGGACACGGCCTCAAGCTTAACTATGCTGCCGACGTGTTCAACGACGGCGACGAGCACAAGCCCATCGGGCGTTTATCCTTCGAGTTGTTCGGGGGCGGAGGATAACAATTATAACATCAGCTATATTAATGGAACGGTTTCGGTGACCCCTGGTTCTTCAGGGGCAACCTTGGCTCCGAACTCGCTCACCTTCCAGGTGCAGACAGTGGGAACGAGCAGCAGCCCCCAAACCGTCACCCTTACTAATACCGGCACCAGTCCGCTGAACATTTTAGGGATTACAATTGGCGGATATTTCTATCAGACCAATAACTGTGGAACGGTTCTGAGTGCTGGGGCTAGCTGTTCGATTTCAGTGATATTTAAGCCCATTGCGCCGGGGCTGAGCACGGGTTCAGTGAGCGTTTATGACAACGCGGCTGGCAGTCCGCAAACCGTTATGCTCAACGGGACTGGGCTCACTTTCACGACGGGACCGAATCCCCCGGTAGTTCAGCCGACATCCAGCAGCCCCCAACCCGGACAAGCACCCCTCGCTACCTTATCCTCGAATTCATTGGTTTTCGCGACTCAGATGGTCGGAAGCAACAGCGGTGCGCAGATTGTTCAACTGACAAACACCGGGAAGGTTGCGCTGACGGTGTTGAACATTTCGGCCAGCGGGGACTTCTTGCAGACCAATACGTGCGGAACTGCTGTTGGAGCCGGCGCATCCTGCGCAATTTTCGTGACCTTCGAGCCGGATGCGGCCGGGGCGAGAACCGGTGCCCTTATTGTCTCCGACAACGCAACCGGCAGTCCTCAGATGGTCGCACTCAGCGGAACAGGCATAGCGCCGGCAGTTGGGCCCAGTCGTCCGAATCCACCGACGCATCCTCTCAACCCACAACCTGCATCCACTGCCACGGCAACGCCGCCAGTGGTAAGGATGTCTTCCTCGTCGCTTGTCTTTTTAGGTCAAGTCACCGGGACGAGCAGCAAAGTGCAGATCGTTACGATAACCAATTCGAGCGATACGCCTCTCGTGATTTCCGGCATTACCGCGAGCGGAGATTTCACCCAGACAAACAACTGTGCCTCTTCGCTCGAAAAAGACGACAGTTGCGACATTTCGGTGACCTTTAAACCGGATGCGGCGGGGGCGAAGACCGGTACATTGACCATTTCAGAAGCGTCTTCCGATAAGCCGCAAACAGTAACCTTAAGCGGAACGGGTCTGACAACCACGGGGGGAAAACAACCGCAGGAACCGTCGGACGGCCAAGCAAACCCGCCGCAATCAAATTGATTGATTCGCCACGGTGCGAACCATTCATTGGGGGTTTGTCGAACGAGGATAATTCAGTTGTTCGAAGAATCGATCAAGAAATCGCGCCAAAATCAGCAAGGCCCGGCGGCTTTGGCGCGCGAGACGGAGGAAACCGGGGAGGAGCTGAGGCCGTCCGCCTAACTGCGCAATGATTTTGTGAACCTGAACCTGGCCGTGGGCATCCATGGTCGGTTCAAAATCACAAGTCATCGGCATTTCCACCGGATCGAGAATTACTCGCAGAGCAAGAGAAGGAATATTGCGGGCGAACCAATAATTCATCAATGGCATGCTTTCCATGTCGGTTGCATCCGCCGAGTGTCCCAACCGAACTTTATCCGCAACAGTGCGAACAATACGCGGAAGCGTAAGCAACGTGGGCGCAGCCCTGGCTCCACATTGCTTGGCGATTTCGACGAGACCGGGAGAAGATCGCACTCCCGATTCTCGATTTAGACTGGTTACGGACTCTGCAACGAGGATGTCTCCCGGCCGCCACAGCGGTTTGAGCCCGGCGGCCACTCCCGCAACAATTGCCATGGAGGGCTTGAAAAGCTCGGCCAATTTATCGACGGACTTAGCATCTGGTGCGCCCGCCCCGGCGAGTGTGACGTAAACTTGCATCGACCCGAAAGTTGCCGCTGAGACGAAGTGTG
>JASHSC010000699.1 GCA_030036915.1 Terriglobia bacterium | reverse complement strand
TGATTACGCTGGTCTAATGGAGTTGCTTCTCCCCATTTCCGTGACCTATGTCCTTTCGCGCTCCATGAATCCGATTCTACGAACCTTGCTTTGGTGTGGTGTGGGATTGGTCATTTCCTCGGTCTGGGTGTCCGGGTCGCGCGGCGGGACTGTGGCGCTGGTGATCGAAGGAATTGTGCTGGCAGTAGTTTTGATGGGACCCCGTCCGCAGGGCGTTTCCGTGCGTTCCCTTGCTGTGTTGTTGGCAGTCATACTGATTTCTGCCGGCGCATTTTACGGGCTGGCGAGCACCGGGCGAGTTGTCGAAAACGCCTGGACGGTATTTGAACCGGGACGTCCCCTCGAGGTTACGCTGGGTGATCGATTCCAATTGTGGACTGATACCTTTCACATCGTTCGAAGTCATCCCTGGACGGGCGTGGGCATTGGTTGTTTCGAAGATGTTGTTCCCCAATACTTGACCTTTCCCACGGATTTGCATTGGACGCACGCGCATAACGACGTGCTGGAAGCCGTGGCGGAAACCGGAATCGCCGGCGGGCTGCTGATCCTTATGGCGATTGCGTTGTTTATTCGCTCGGCGCTTCGTGACCTGGGCAGACGCCTTCGGCGCGGATGGGGATGGATTCAATTGGGCGCGGCAGTCAGCGCGGTGGGATTGTTCTGCCACAGTTTCGTCGATTTCAACTTGCGCGTTCCCGCCAACGCCGCGTGGTTTGTAGTATGTCTGGCGCTTGCGACGCACGCTCGTCCGGTTCGTGAAAACGCGGTGAGATCTTCCCGGGAAATGCGAATAGATCGAAACGCCAAATCCCTCCCAGAAGAATCCTCTGCGCGAGAGTAAAGCCGCCGAAAGAATTCGGAGATTAAACAGCAAGGCAGCAGTCAGCGGGCTGAAAGCTTAAGGTTCGGTTCAGGATTGAAATGAAACTACTGGTGACAGGCGGCGCGGGGTTTATCGGGTCAAACTTTATTAGTTACATTTTGGGCCATCACCGTGGGGATTCGATTGTTAACCTGGACAAGCTCACCTATTCCGGGAATCTCCAAACCCTGCGCGACGTGGAAGACGACCCGCGCTATGCCTTTGTGCGTGGCGACATCGGTGATCGTTCCAAGGTCCGGAAGATTCTCGCCGCGGGGTTCGATGCCATCGTGCATTTTGCGGCGGAAACTCACGTGGACCGCAGCATTCTGGACGGTTCGCCGTTCATCCGGACCAACGTTTTGGGAACCCAATACCTGATGGATGCCGCGCGGGAGGCCGGAATCAAGCGCTTCGTGCTGGTGAGCACCGACGAGGTTTATGGCAGCGCGGACGCGGGCGAAAAGTTCACCGAGGAATCGCCCCTGGCTCCCAACAGTCCTTATGCCGCCAGCAAGGCGGGCGCAGACCTTTTGGCGCGCGCCCACTTTCGCACTTTTCGATTCCCGGTTATCATTACGCGATGCACCAACAATTACGGCCCTTATCAGTACCCGGAAAAATTCATACCCCTCATGCTCACTCGAGCCACGAAGGAACAGAGCATTCCGATCTACGGCGATGGGATGCAGGTGAGGGATTGGATTTGGGTTAAGGATCATTGCGCGGGTCTGGATGCAGCTTTGCGCAAAGGTCGCGAGGGAGAAGTCTATAACTTTGGCGCGGGCAACGAGTGGCCTAATCTGAAAATTGCCCGGTACCTCCTGCGATTGCTAGGAAAGCCCGAATCCTTGCTGGAGTTTGTTCAGGATCGGCCGGGCCACGACCGGCGCTATGCCCTGGACAGCACAAAGGCCCAGGGTGAACTGGGTTGGAAGCCCAAGACTAGTTTGGAAGATGGACTGAAGCAAACCGTGGATTGGTACGCCCAAAATGCCGCTTGGGTGCGGCACGTGGAGTCGCGGGGCTATCGGGCGTACTATCGCAAACATTACGAGCGCCGGGACGCCACGCTGGCCAAGGCTCTCGCACACGGGGGCAGGAATTAGCGGGAGTGACGGGAATATGACCACGAGGACTTCGTGCGAAGCCCGTTCCAGCTAGAGTATTTCGATATTCAACCGTTGAAATTGCAGTTCCGAGTATGAATTGCACCCAGTTTGAAGGGGAGGGCGTTTGAAGGACGTCGTCGTGATCGGAGGCGGACCTGCCGGAATCCACGCCGCATCGCTGCTGGCGCGGGCGGGCATCGGCGTGGTTTTGCTCGAAGCGCAAAACCGCGTAGGAGACAGAGCAATCTGCTCAGGTGTGGTGGGCGACGAGGCATTCTCACGATTCGATCTTCCCACTCATCCCATCTTGTCGGAGATTCGGTGCATTCAGGCCGTCTCGCCCGGCGGCAGGAAGCTCGAACATCGCGCCGACTCCCCGCTTGCCCATGTGATCGACAAGGGTGAATTCAATCGTGCGTTGGCACGTCGCGCCATTGACGCCGGAGTGGAATTCAAACTCGGCTGCTGGGTGAATTCACTGGATGTTGACCGGAACTCCGTGGAAGTGAGCTACCGTTCGGCCGAAAACGGGCTGGCGAGACTCCGGGCGCGGGCGACCGTGATCACCACCGGGGTGAACGGTTCTCTGAACCAGGGCCTGGGGCTGGCCCGGCCGCGGCAGTTCTTACGCGCACTCCAGGCGGAGGTGACTTTACCGCCCAACGGCCACGGCAATGCCACGCGCGTCTTTGTGGGCCCGGGCGTTGCGCCGGGGGCATTCGGTTGGGAAATTCCGCTCGGCAACAATCGATGGCGGGTGGGGCTTATGACGGAGCAGAATCCCACGCCTTATTTCTCAAAGCTGCTTGGCCGGGTGGCGCCCCAGGTGGACATTTCCACCCTCCGAATCGACCGCAAGGGTATCGCCCAGGCTTCGGAGGGCCGATGCGTGGCCGAACGCGT
>JASHSC010000698.1 GCA_030036915.1 Terriglobia bacterium | reverse complement strand
AACACTTCTTCCGCCATCGCACGCTCTTCGCGCACATCAAGTTTTGCCAGTTCCTCGGCCAGACGGGAACGCTTCCGGCGGGCGAGCATCTCCGTCAGCGCTGCTTGCACGGCTCTGCTTCGGTTGGGGAATCGCCCTTCGCGAACCAGGCGGTCAACCTCGCGCAATGACCCCGTTTCCAATGTTACCGCCACCTTGGTTGTCATGGTATGCTAATTTATCATACCCTGCATTGGATTTACAACTACCGGCCCCTGACCTCCTCAAATGCGGCATCCAGAATAACCAGAATCCTGTCTACCCACTCGCGATGCTCGGGTTTCATCAAGACCGAGCGGAGGCAGAGTACCGTATCGTGAGTCTCAGTGGAATCGGGCTGAATGGCGGGAAAATAACTTAGCGGCAAATGAATCAGCGCCAGGTGCAGGCCGCGCCTCGCGGCGGCGTCGAAAATTCGATGCGAAAGCTCGGAAACCAGACGCACGGAAGCGGCGCGCGGCGCCCAGACTACGATATCGAGCTCTGGCGGGAACGGCACAAGCCACCGGGAATCGCCGTCGAGCCGCTTTGCCAAGCTAAGCGCCGCTTCTCGGCACGCTTCGAGGCCACGCGCGAACTCGCCTCCCGGCTCGATCGGCAGCAGTCTTTGCGTCGCCCACAGCGCCACGGCCGATGCTCCCGGGCGAGAGCATTCCAGGCTGATCTCGCCCAAGTGCAATTCCGCGGAAGTGAAATACGTATAGGGCGAATCGTGCTTGTAGAGCGCCCCCACGCCGGGATCGCTGAATAGCACGCAGCCGCAGCCGTAGGGCTGCAAGCCGTGCTTGTGCGGATCCACCACAATCGAGTTCGCCTGGCCGATCAGGTCGAATGCCTCGCGGGTTTCGGCGGTCAAATTGCCCGCCAGGCTGAAGTAGCCGCCATACGCGGCGTCGACGTGCAAGCGGAAGTGATGCCGGTCGCGCAGCATCAGGATTTCCGGCAGCGGATCAATGGACCCAGCGCCGGTGGTTCCCACCGTTGCCACCACGCAACCGATTTCCCCGCTCGCAAGCCGCGCCGCCAGCGCCTGCATGTCCATGCGCCCGCGCGCGTCCGCCGGAATCTCCACGAACGGCAGGCCCAGCACGCTGGCGATGCGATGGTGCGTGTAATGCGCCTGCGCGGAGGCGGCGATTTTCTTTCCCGGGTCAAGGCGCCCCGCCGCCCAGAGCGCTTCGAGGTTCGCCATGGTCCCGCCGCTCGTCAGGTGCCCCAGGTGAGTCTTCCATCCGAACATCCCCGCGATCTCGGCCACCGCTTCCCTTTCCATTGCGGAGCTGGCGCGCCCGCCGTCGAGGGCGTGGTTGTTGGGGTTGATCCACGTCGCCAGGGCGTACGCAGCACGGGCAATGGGGTGCGGCGGCTTGAGCATCTGTCCGGCATATAGCGGGTGGAAATACGGATAGTTGTCCTGCAGGCGCTCGGCGACTTGCTGCATGACTTCCGGCATTCGCTCCAGGCCCGGCGCGCGCGCCCCCCACCCCGGGAGCGAGGCAAAGCCCTTTTCGACCTCCCGCAGCGCTTTCGCCAGTGCATCGAGTGTGTCCTTCTCAAACTCCATCGCCATGTTGTGATTCCAAATCTGCGAAGCCGTCGCGTCGGTCTGTGATCGACGATTCGACGGTCAGAGACGGCCCCTACAGATACAAACTCTACCACGACCCCCTATCCGGTTGATTCCACTCGTTGGACGCATCATAATAATTAGGCTGCCTGATCTACAACATTGCCGGAGGAATAATGCCCCGTAAAGTTCGTTGCTCTTTGATTCAGGCTTCCAACGCCGCGCCTCCCGACGCCTCGCTTGAAGCCACCAAGCGCGCCATGATTGATAAGCACATGGTCTACATCAAGCAGGCGGCCGAAGCCGGCGCGCAGATCGTCTGCCTGCAGGAGATTTTCTTCGGGCCTTATTTCTGCGCCGAACAAACCACCAAATGGTATGACATGACGGAGCCCATCCCCGCCGGTCCCACCATCCGCCTGATGCAGGATCTGGCCCGCCAGCATCATATCGCCATCATCGTTCCCATCTACGAACTCGAACAGGAAGGAATTTACTACAACACCGCAGCGGTGATTCACAACGACGGGACTTATCTGGGCAAGTACCGCAAGACGCACATCCCCCACGTGGCGCCGGGCTTCTGGGAGAAATTTTATTTTCGGCCCGGGAACTTGGGCTTCCCGGTTTTCGACCTGGGATTTGCCAAAATTGGAGTCTATATCTGTTACGACCGCCACTTTCCCGAGGGCGCGCGGGCGCTCGGCCTGAACGGCGCGGAAATCGTCTTCAATCCCTCCGCCACGGTCGCGGGCTTGAGCGAATACCTGTGGAAGCTCGAGCAGCCCGCCCACGCCGTCGCCAACGGCTACTTCATCGGCGCCATCAATCGCGTGGGGACCGAGGCTCCGTGGAACATCGGCGAGTTTTACGGCCAGAGTTATTTCTGCGATCCGCGCGGGCGCATTATCGCCCAGGCGTCGCGCGACAAGGATGAAGTGCTGACGGCAGACCTGGACCTCGACATGATCGGCGAGGTGCGCAAGACCTGGCAGTTCTACCGCGACCGGCGGCCGGAGATGTATGAGCCGCTGGTGAAGGCTTAGGGATAGGGGACAGGGGGACAATGGTTATGGATTTTATGAGAAGGGGAAGCTACCTGTGCTCCCCTTAGCCCGGCTTATTCGCGAATATCTGGAGCGATTGGGGAAGGCAAAGCGTTTCGCACAGAGGTCGCCGAGACGGTGCACAGAGACCGCAGAAAAATCGGGGGATAACTTCCGTGCGCTCTGTGATCGAGCAGTTGAAAAACTTTCGTTCACTAACGGCTCCGTGAACTCTGTGTGAAACGTTCTTAGATCCGCCATCCGCTGATCGTTTCGTGAATAATCTGGGATAGAGGGCCGCGCAAATGCGCTGGAACAGCAAGTATGAGCAAAACGGATGTCACCCCCAAGCAAGTCGATCCTGACTCCGAAGCCAGGAATTCCCCGGCCCGTAACCCGTATCCCGTATCCCGTATCCCCGCGTCAAACGAAGAACGTTTCCCCGACCTTCACCCCGCGCTCGACCCTCTTGAGGCCGTCATTGAGGCCAACCGCTGCCTGTTTTGCTACGACGCGCCTTGCACCAACGCCTGCCCCACCCACATTGACGTTCCGCGCTTTATCAAGAAAATCGCCACGGGCAATGTGCGCGGCTCGGCGCTGACCATTTTGAATTCCAACGTGCTGGGGCTGAGCTGCTCGCGCGTCTGCCCCGTGGACGTTTTGTGCGAAGGCGCGTGCGTGATGGTGCGCGAGAATCACAAGCCCATCGAAATCGGCCGCCTGCAGCGCTTCGCCATGGACCGATTCTACGAAGATTTCGCCAAAGGCAAGCCCTGGAACGATCCCGCGCCCGTCACTCACCCGCAGAAAGTGGCGTGCATCGGCGGCGGGCCCGCGTCGCTGGCCTGCGCCGCTGAATTGCGCCGCCGCGGATTCGCAGTGACCATATTCGATAACCGCCCGCTGCCGGGCGGCCTGAATACCTACGGCGTGGCCGAATACAAGCTTCGCCCCGCGGACAGCCTGAAGGAAGTGGAGATGATTCGCTCCCTGGGCGTGGAATTCCGCCAGGCCATGGTGGGCGAGAGCGTGAGCGTGGAGGAAATCGAAGATGAATTCGCGCTCATTTTCATCGGTCTCGGCCTTGGAACCATGGAGCGCCTGGACATTCCTGGCGAGGAGCTTTTGGGAGTGATTGACGCGCTGCGCTTCATCGAGCGCTACAAGACCGCGCCGGATTTCGAGGTCAGCGGGCGCGTGGTGGTGATCGGCGGCGGCAACACGGCCATCGACGCCGCCAATGCCGCGCGCCGGCTTGGTGCGGATGAGGTCCACCTGTTCTACCGGCGGACTGAGCGCGAAATGCCCGCATTCAAGTTCGAGTACGATCACTCCAAGGTCGAAGGTGTGCGATTTCACTGGCTCGCTCAGCCTGCGGAAATCGTCGGCGCCAACAGCCGGGTGACGGCGGTGCGATTCATGGACATGCGCCTGGGCGAACCCGATGCCAGTGGGCGCGCCACCGTCGCTCCCGTCCCAGGCTCCGAATACGACTTTCAGTGCGACATGGCGATTCCCGCCATCGGCCAAGCGCGGCTGACTTCGCTGCTGGAAAAAACCCGCGACATCAGTTTGAAGCGAGGCCTGGTGGTGGTCGACCGCGCCACCGGACGGACTACTAATGTACGCTACTTTGCTGGAGGCGATTGCGTGAACGGCGGCCGCGAAGTGGTGGACGCTGTGGCTGACGGCAAGCGCGCCGCCCTCGCCATGGCAGCGCAATTGACGAGTACCGGTGGCGCGTAATAGGTCCAATCCCTCCGCGTCCTCTGCGCCTGGAAAGAGTTTCTCACAGAGAACACGGAGAGTCTCAGTGGCCTCTGTGTGAAATCTTTTCGAGGCACTGAGGACACGGAGAAATTAAACACGAGCAGTTTGCACGGCCGTTCAAGGTGACAATCATGGCTGATCTTTCCACCAACATCGCCGGCATTCGTTGCCCGAATCCTTTCTGGCTAGCCTCGGGCCCGCCGGCCAATTGCGGCGACCAGGTGATGCGAGCGTTCGATGCCGGATGGGGCGGCGCGGTCTGGAAGACCATCGGCGAGCCCATCGTCAACACCACCTCGCGCTATTCGTCGGTCGATTGGAACGCCCAGCGCATGATGGGGCTGAACAACATCGAGCTGATTTCCGACCGGCCCATCGAGACCAACCTACGCGAGATCGCCGAGGTGAAGAATCGCTACCCGAAGCACGCCGTCATCGCCTCGCTGATGGTCGAATCGAAGCGCGAGACCTGGCACGACATCGTGAAGCGCGCCGAAGACGCCGGAGCCGACGGCCTGGAGCTGAACTTCGGCTGCCCGCACGGCATGAGCGAGCGCGGCATGGGCGCGGCCGTCGGCCAGGTGCCCGATTATTCCTGCATGATCACCGAATGGGTGAAGGAAGCGGCGCGCACGCCCGTGCTGGTGAAGCTCACGCCCAATATCACGGACATTCGCGCCGTGGCGCGCGCAGCCAAGCGCGGCGGGGCGGACGGGCTTTCGACCATCAACACCATCAACTCGATCACCGGCGTCGATCTCGACACGCTCACCCCGCGGCCGAACGTGGGCGGATACTCCTCGCACGGCGGCTATTGCGGCCCGGCGGTCAAGCCCATCGCTCTGCACCTGATCCAGCAGATTGCCTCCGACAAAGAAGTTGGGATTCCCATCTCCGGCATCGGCGGCATCAGCGGGTGGCGCGAGGCGGCGGAGTTCATCCTGCTCGGGTGCAGCTCCGTGCAGGTCTGCACCGCGGTGATGCACTACGGCTATCGCATCGTGGAGGACATGATCGACGGCCTTTCGAATTGGATGGATGAGAAGGGCTTTGCCACGCTCGATGACTTCCGCGGCAAGTCGCTGCCGCGCGTGACCGACTGGAAGCACCTGGACCTGAACCACCGCATCGTGGCGCGCATTCATCCCGAAAAGTGCATTGGCTGCGACCTTTGCTACATCGCCTGCTGGGACGGCGCGCACCAGTGCATCCATCGCGAGGGTCATGCCAAGCCCGAGTCCGCGGAAGCCGCCACCCACGCGCGCATCACTCTGACGCCCATCGCCAAGCTTGATTCCTTCATCGGGTCAAACGGCGCGACGCCGCCCGAGCGAATCCCCCGCGTGGATGAAGATGAGTGCGTGGGCTGCAATTTGTGCTGGCTGGTCTGCCCTGTGCCCGGCTGCATCACCATGGAGAAGATCGAAACCGGCAAGCCGTTTGAGAGTTGGGAGCAACGGACGGCGCGAGCGAAGTAGGTGTATGGAGTGCGGCAGCTTGCTGCCGCTTTGCTCTTCGCCAGCTTGCTGGCGGAAATTCAGCCGGAAGCGAGCTACCGCACTCCAAAGGTTGAATATGAGCATCCTCATCAAAAACGGCACGGTCGTCACCGCCAAAGAAACCAAACGCGCCAACGTCTTCATTGAGGGCGAGCGCATCACGGCGGTTGGCCCGGCGGTTTCGGCTCCCGCTGGCGCCACGGTGATCGACGCCACGGGCACCTACGTGATTCCCGGCGGCATTGACGCGCACACGCATCTCGACATGCCGTTCGGCGGCACGATGTCGAGCGACGATTTCGAAACCGGCACGCGCGCCGCGGCGTTCGGCGGCACCACTTCTATTGTCGATTTCGCCATCCAAGCGCGCGGCACCAAGATGCGCGAGGCGCTGGACGTCTGGATGGCGAAGGCCCAGGGCCGCGCCACCATCGATTACGGCCTGCACATGATCGTCACCGACCTTGCGGGCGCCGGACTCGAAGACATGGACGAAATGGTGCGCGAGGGCGTGGCCAGCTTCAAGCTCTTCATGGCCTATCCCAACGTGCTGATGGTGGATGACGGCACGATCTTCAAGGCGCTCTCGCAAACCGCCAAGAACGGCGCGCTGATCTGCATGCACGCCGAGAACGGCAGCGTGATTGACGTGATCGTGGCGCGCGCTGTGGCCGAGGGCAAGAAGGCGCCCATCTATCACGCTCTCACCCGCCCGCCGCGCGCCGAGGCGGAGGCCGTGCACCGCGCCATCGCCATGGCGGAAATCGCCGGCGTGCCGGTTTACATCGTGCACCTGTCGTCGGAGGACGCGCTGAACGAAGTGCGCGAGGCGCGCGATCGCGGCCTGCCGGCGTTTGCCGAAACCTGCCCGCAGTACCTGCTGCTTTCGATTGACGATCTCGCCCGGCCGGGGTTCGAGGGCGCCAAGTACGTCTTCACGCCGCCGCTGCGCCCCAAGGAGCACCAGCCCAAGCTCTGGGACGGGCTCAAGACCGACAACCTGCAGGTGGTTTCCACCGACCACTGCCCGTTCTGCTTCGAGGACCAGAAGATTCTGGGCAAGGACGACTTTACCAAGATTCCCAACGGCGGCCCGGGCATCGAAAATCGCCTGCACCTGATCTATCACCACGGCGTGAACGCTGGCAAAATCTCGCTCAACCGCTTTGTCGAGATCACTTCCACCACGCCGGCGCGGATTTTCGGAATGTATCCGCGCAAGGGCGAGATCGCGCCGGGCAGCGACGCCGACATCGTGATCTGGGACCCCGAGGCCGTCCACACTCTCAGCGCCAAGACGCACCACATGCGCGTGGACTACTCGATGTTCGAAGGCTTTGAGATCAAAGGCAACGCCCGCACGGTGATTTCGCGCGGCGAGGTGATCGTGGACAAGGGCCAGTTCTTCGGCAAGTCGGGACGTGGACAATACATCAAGCGAGCCGCGCGCGGCGGGGCGTGGAAGTAAGCTTGAGCGCGCCATGAATCCAAGGCTGTAACATGACTTACAAGAAGCTCTCACCACAGAGCACACAGAGAAGCGCAGAGATGCCTTCTCTGTGAACCTCTGTGATCTCTGTGGTGAAAGCTTTTCTTCAGACGCAACGAAACAGATGGCCCACGACCCCACACTCTACAACCCGGACCTGGCCCCCATCCCGCAGGAGCGCCGCAGTTGGGGCACGTACAACTACGCCTCGCTTTGGGTGGCGATGTCGGTTTGCATTCCCACTTACATGCTGGCGTCGGGGCTGATCGCCGGCGGCATGAACTGGTGGCAGGCGGTGGGCACGATTCTGCTGGGAAACGTGATCGTGCTGGTCCCCATGCTGCTGAACGCGCACGCGGGGGCGAAGTACGGAATCCCCTTCCCGGTCTTCGTGCGCGCCTCGTTCGGCGTGCGCGGCGCGAACATTCCCGCGGTGCTGCGGGCGCTGGTGGCGTGCGGATGGTTCGGCATTCAGACGTGGATTGGCGGTCAGGCGATCTATTCCATGCTCAAGATTTTCTGGCCGGGCGCGGCGAGCGTTCCAGGGTGCCTTTGGATCTGCTTCTTCTCTTTTTGGGCGCTGAACATGGCGGTCATCTGGCGTGGCATCGATACCATCAAGTTTCTGGAGGGCATAGGCGCGCCGTTCATGCTGGGAATCGGCCTGCTGCTGCTCTGGTGGATCACGCGGCGAGCGGGCGGGTTCGGCCCAGTGCTCTCGACGCCGAGCAAGTTTCAATCGACCGGCGAGTTCATGCGCTTCTTCATTCCCTCGCTTACCGGCATGGTGGGTTTCTGGGCCACCGTGGCGCTGAACATTCCCGACTTTACGCGCTATGCGAAATCGCAGAAGGCGCAGGCCCTGGGCCAGGCGCTGGGCTTGCCCACCGCCATGACGCTTTACGCTTTTATCGGCGTGGCGGTCACATCGGCTTCGGCGGTGATCTTCGGCCAGCCCATCTGGGACCCGGTTCAGTTGCTCGGGCGGTTCAATTACCCAGTCGTGGCGGCGATTGCGCTTGTGGCGCTCATGGTGGCGACGCTCAACACCAACGTGGCGGCAAACGTGGTCTCGCCTTCCAACGATTTTTCGAATCTGCGCCCCAGCCTGATTTCATTCCGCACCGGCGGGCTGATTACCGGCGTGGTGGGCGTGTGCATGATGCCGTGGAAATTGCTGAGCGACTTCAGCGCCTACATCTTCGGCTGGCTGGTGGGATATTCAGCCTTGCTCGGCCCGGTAGCGGGCGTGATGATCGCCGATTATTTCGTTCTGCGCCGCACGCGCCTGAAGCTGGATGACCTTTATTGCCGCCAGGGCATCTACGAATATGACGGAGGAGTGAACTGGCGCGGGGTCACTGCGCTGGCAGCGGGAATCGCCGTGGCGCTGCTGGGGCTGGTCATTCCACCCCTAAGGTTTTTGTACGATTACGCCTGGTTTGTGGGATTCGGAGTGGCGGGGGGAGCTTACCTCGCCTTGATGCAACGCGCTCCGACTTCCGTGGAACTTCCGGAGTTTGAGGGTGAGGGCTAGTTTAAGTGCGGTTCTCACAGAGATCACAGAGACCAGCACGGAGAACACAGAGAAAGGCTTTCTCCGTGCTCTCCGTGTGAATCTCTGTGTCCTCTGTGTGAAACCGTCTTTACGCTGACAAGACAGCAAAATGTGAATTCAGCACGGGAGGATGAGAAATGATTGCCACAGCAACACCAACTATCACGGTAGGATTCCTCGTAAACGGTGCATGGGAAAAACCCCAGGATCGCAAGACGCTGACCGTCACCAA
>JASHSC010000697.1 GCA_030036915.1 Terriglobia bacterium | reverse complement strand
TTCCGCACCACTTGAATCGCGGGAATGAGAGAAATTGACTTGATTTCAGTTGAAAAGAGAGGCTCGACATCAGCGCTATTTGATATCATGCGATATCGCGATATTACAGTTAAGTCGAGCTTCGCGCCAGAAGAGAGGCGATTCAGCATTGGCGGGAACCCCGTCACCTTGGAAACCAGCGGGGTGAAATCCGTGAAGCTGCCACCGCGCGCCCCGAACTTGAATGCCCACTCCGAACGGTTCGTCCGGACCATTAAGGAATCCTGCTTGGAGCGGATGATCTTGGTCGGAGAAGCCTCTTTGCGGAGAGCCCTTCATGAATTTGTAGAGCGCTATCATCACGAGCGGAACCACCAAGGCTTGGACAACCGGTTGATCGTGGAGAAAGAGTCTTACGTGAGCACGAAGGGAGCGATCCGGCGCCGTCAGCGGCTGGGCGGAATGCTGAGTTACTACCACCGCCAAGCAGCCTGAGGGTGGACGATCGCAGGGCGAGACGACGGTCGCCGGCGAGTGTGTCGATCGTTATCGTAGCGCTGTGCAGGGGCGTTCCCTGGACTGATTGCAGCGAGCAGATGCATGCCATCGGACATGGCTTTGGAGGACCTTAAACAAGAACTACCCACCCATCAATTCGCGCAAAGATCGCATTCCTGGGCAAACGAACTGCCCTTCGTTTGAATTCTTGGATTTTACGGGGACCATGCCTGGGATGTTTAGACCGACTCGCCCATTGGCGGTGCTACTCACTCGGTTCCCTCATGCAAGGCCTGCACGGGCAGGGAATGTACATGACCTGGCCGGTCAATCTCTGGGTAACGATTCCCGAGGAGTCAGGCCGTGTGTTCATTACGGGCTATCTCGGAAAGGCCGGACCGCCGCATTGACTTGCTTACTTAAAACCGGTTTTTGATCAACAACATTTGGTTGCAGCACCCACGGCCTTTCACTGTCCTGATGCCTCCATGCCTTCTGCGAAAGATGGAGGCGAATCCTCGGGTTTTATCCCCCATTGTTTGTTGGGGGTGTTCCCGAGATGGAATTGCAAGCTCAGGCCTTGGCGCAGAGTATCGTAGGGAATCCAGGTGGTTTCAGAAGGTTTGCCATTCACGCGCAGGCTCTGCACGTAGGGGCTCGATGCTGAAGCATTTTCGCCTTCGATCTTTATTACTTTTCCGTTGCCAAGATGAATGGTTGCACTCGGGAAGAGAGGGCTGTTCAGCGCCAGTCCTCCCACAGCCGGAATGGCGGGGTAGGCGCCCATTGCGGCGAAGACATACCAGGCAGATGTAGCGCCCAGATCGTCATTTCCTGGTTCGCCGTCCGGGCCGGGAGTGAACAATTCCACTTCAACGCGACGCGTCACGGATTGAGCCTCCCATGGGGCTCCGGCATAATCATAGGCCCAAGGGACTGCGAAGACGGGCTCATTCCCGATCCAAAAATAGGGTCTATTATCGCCCGCATTCAGTTCCGTGAAAAACTTATTGAGTCTCTCCACCACTTTCGCGTTTCCCCCCATCAGGTCCATTAACGCCCGCATGTTGTAGGGAACCATCCAACTATATTGCGCGGCATTGCCTTCCACATATTGTGCTTGATGTCCATCCACGTAATATCTGCGGGCCCCAGGTTCCACCTGGATAAACGAGCCGTCCTTCCTGCGAGGTTCGACGTAGCCAGTTTGCGTATCAAATACGTTTCGCCAAAACTGCGCTCTCTTCATGAATGTCTGGTAGGTGGTGGTGTCACCAAACGCTTGCGCCAACCGGGCGATTGAGAAGTCGGTGGTCGTAAACTCCAGCGTCTGCGATGGACCGCTTGGGCTATTTCTATGCCAGCGGTTCGTGATGGTGTCCGGGCCCAGAAACCCATATTTCAGGTAGTCATTGAGGTCGTCCCATTCCGGACAAGAATTCGATGTGGCATTAGGATCGGTGGCGTCTTTTATCATGGCCGTCAGCGCAGCCTTGGCGTCAAAGTCCCTGGCCCCGAAGAAATAGGCATCCGCGATCATCGGTGGAGAGGGACTACCGACCATCTGGCAGGCCTCATGATTGGCAACGGGCCAAAGGGGTAGACCTCCACCCTGTTGTTCATCCAGCACCAACGAAGTCATCATGTCGCTGGTTTCTTTGGGGAACAGCATGGCCAACAGTTGCACTTCACAGCGATAGATGTCCCAGCCGGAGTAGTTCGCGTAGACATTAAAGCCATTGGCCGTGTGCAACCGGTCGTCAAAACCGATGTATTGGCCGTCGACGTCATTGAAGACGTTTGGGTGCAAGAGGGCATGATAAAGGGCAGTGTAAAACACTCGCCGCTCATCGTCAGTACCACCCGTCACAACGATGCGCCCCAGATCGTGATTCCACCTGTCACGAGCCGCCTGACGCACCGTTTCAAAATTCCAACCTGGAATTTCTCTCCCGAGATTCTTCCGGGCCTTGTCAGCGCTGACATACGAGAGTCCAATTTTCATCTCGACGCGCCGGTCGTTTGTAGTATCGAACTCGACGAAACCTCCCGTTTGGCCACCGGCCACGGAACGCTGTCCCTTGTCCACAGAGGCGCCCGACCAGGTTCCGAAACTGATGAAGGGGCGATTGAACTCGGCAGCGAAATACACCGTGTATTTATTGTCTTTGAGGCTGCAAAAGTGGCCCGTTGAAACGCTTCCGGAGATCTCCCGATCGCCTGTAATTTCAACCGTGGCACCGGTTACACCGGTGGCGTTCTTGCCCACATTGAAAAGAACATTCGAATGTTCAGAAGGCGGGAACGCAATGCTGCCGATGCCGGCGCGCGTGGTCACGGTCAGTTGCACTTTGATTCCGTTATCGAAGGCAACAGAGTAATACCCCGGCGAGGCTTCCTCGTTCGCATGGGCAAAGCTCGCGATATAGGTGCTGGAGTCTGCAGCCGGTGAAGTAGCAATACTCCCTGCAAAGGGCATGATAGGAATATCGCCCATGATGGGGCAGCCGGTGCCGCTCAAATGAGTGAGGCTAAATCCGCGGATCGCATCGTCGTGGTACAGGTAGCCTCCACCATGTCGAACAAATCCCGTTCGCGAATCTGGACTCCATTGGATCATCCCAAAAGGCAACGCCGCGCCGGGATAGGTATTTCCCGGGTCTGGCCCCGCGGTTCCGACAAAGGGATTCACGTATTGGGCGAAGCCACTACTAACGGCGTTCTTCCCACTTAGCTGCCTCGTGCCTGGCACACCATAGCCCGTCAACAACATGAAAATCAGTAGGCATGTGGATAGAGACATCTTAAAGGACGTTCGCATCGGACGCTCCTGGAGCTGTCATGGCTTCATCTTAGGCTTCCTTCATGTAGCGGCGGTCAAGCGAAGGCTGCTGGTTTCACCACGTCTTCCGAAAGGGATCTCCGTCCTCATTCCGTTTCTTAAATGCGTATTGGGCATGCGTGTTGGGTGCTGTGATCTTGCTCAAACACCCACCCCGTGAGGCCCGCTGGCATGTTGTGCGAGGGCTTCGAAAATCCGATTGGCGATTACGATCCGCCCGACCTTATTGCATCTACGCCGCGTTATTCATCGGTCAGTTATACCTTCCGACGCCCAAGTATCTGCCAGGATGCAATCGAACTCGGCCGCCAGCCCGCGAATGCAGTCATTGTAACAGCGGGTGAAATCCACGCTACCTTATATCATAGGGACGGAAACTCCTCCAACCGGTCATGTAGTAGACGATGGTGAGCACCGTGGCCGGAGAGCAGGCTTTTTGTACGTCGCCAATTATGGTCGCCATATCCGCCCGAAAATCGCTCAGCGGCATGGCTGCCCCCATCTTGTTTAAGCCATAAGCCAGGATGTACAGATCCGGTTGGAGATCGATAACGTCGTCGTGGTAGCTTTCGAGAGCGCCCGGTTTCTTTGACTCCGCGTACCCAGGGCTGCGAGAAGATATCGTGTTCGCGCCGATTCCCTTGTTGTAGTACTCAATGGGTTCCTTCTGGCAGGCGTTGATAAGGCGGACAAACACGCCAGCGCATCGCTCCTGCTGCTCGTGCAGCCAAGGTCCTCCCTCCACGTGGCTTTCACCTACTCATGTTGATATAATATAGTGACACTATTCAAAGAGCTTCGCTTGCTTCCAAAAGGCCGTGACCGGCGTAGGTCGACGCCGAATGCGGCGCAAGGCTTGCCGGGCTCCATGGCTGAGTTCGCCAAAGGTCTTGGGGCAGAAGTTGGGAAGTTCATGTTGTTTCCAGTATCCCCACAGGTATTCCACCGGGTTGAGTTCCGGAGCGTAAGCGGGCAGGCGTTCCACCTGCAATCGTCCGCCTTGATCGGCCACAAACTGGTCAAATCTATGGGCCGGCTCATGTCTATGCCACTTTTACCCGTCGAGGTACTACACTGTTTATGCATATCTTCGCCTGGCCGGGAGAAACGCCGGCATCCAACTGGCTTGAATTCTTCAATCCGCCCTGCGTGGCCGCTATTGGCGGGCTGCGCGCCAAGGTCCAATCAGCGCGACTGTTCGCTTCTGGCAAGCCTGTTGCCTTCGAGCAGACGGACTGGTACGTCAGGTTCACCGGCCTGCCCCGCGAGGCGCCGGACAGTCCCATCACGGTTCTTGCAATCGAGTGCGATCGAGAGCCTGCCATCGAGAGCTCGGACGTCCGCAAACTGAAGCGGGAGGGAGTAGGAACTTGAAGCAGGTGGCCAATCATCGGTTTCCCATGCCCCAAATCATGCCGCCGACTATTCTCCGGGCAAAGATTGCGAATCCGGTCGGGTTGGTTTCAGGACATTGACAGCGACGTGCCTTCAGGTAAAATCTCACCCGACATTCTGCGGGGACCTGTCATTTTGTAAGCGACTCTGTTTGGGCGATTTGGGGAGGACTCCATGCAAAAACTCAAGACCCTAAGAAGAACGGATGTCAGCCGCCGAGCCTTTCTTCAGAACGCGAGCGTCGGGCTCGTGGCCGCCGAGTTGGCGGGAGGTTCAGCGTCACTGCCGATGGCTTCGGCCTCGGCCATTCCGGCTTCCGTACAATTTACTCCGCAGGGCGGGCTGACCCAGATTTCTCCCCATCTTTACCTGCTTCGCGACACGTGCAATGTTTACGTCGTGAAGGAAGGCAGTCGCGCCCTCCTGATCGACTTTGGCTCGGGGCACATCCTGGATCTGCTTGGCGAGATTGGGGTCAGTAAAGTTGATGGCATCCTGCACACGCATCATCATCGCGACCAATGCCAGGGCGACGCGCGGGCGGTGGCCGAGCGCATCCCCATCATGGTCCCCGAACATGAACGCTACCTGTTCGAAGATGCGGAGAACTTCTGGCGCAATCGGCGCGTTTTCGGCCAGGACATTTATGTTCGGAACGACTTCTTCACGGTAACTGAAAATGTTCCCGTCGCCGGCGTGTTGCGGGGGTACGACCTCTATCGCTGGGGACAGTGTGAATTCTCGATATTTCCGACCCCGGGCCACACCATCGGCTCGGTCAGCTTGATCGGGATGGTGGACGGAAAGAACATAGCCTTCTCGGGAGACCTGATTCACTCGCCGGGCAAGGTCGTGAACCTATACGAACTTCAATACCGTTACGAAGACGCTGATGGAGTTGATTGCGCGATCATGTCGCTCACCAGGTTGGGCGAACAAACGCCGGACCTGATCTGCCCTTCGCACGGGGAACCCTTCGCTCAGCCCGAGGCGGGGATTTCGGACCTCATCCACAAATTGCGGGGTTGGTTCAAAGCATACAGCACCAAGGAACTCATGGTCGACAACCGGCCTTACGCCGTCAGCCCGCACCTGGTGGCTTCCTACCAGACCCATTCGAGCTTTTACGCCATTATCAGCGACAGCGGCAGGGCGCTCTTTGTTGATTACGGTTTACCCAGCAGCACTTTCTTTCAGAGTTTTGTTTCCGATACGCCAAGTCTGGGCTTTGTCGAACATGATCTCGCGGACCTCAAGTCGCGGTTCGGTTTGAAGTCGATCGATGTCATTATGCCCAGCCATGCGCACGACGATCACGTGAGCGGCTTCCCGCACCTCGTGCGCCATTACGGAACGAAAGTGTGGTGCTATGAAAACATGGTAGACGTCCTTCAAAACCCTTGGGGCTACAACCTGGGCTGCATGTTTGAGAAACCGATCAAGATTGACCGCGCTTTTCACCATGGCGACATTTTCAAATGGGAGGAATTCGAATTCCAGGTTTTTCATTCCCCCGGCCACACGGAATACCAGATGGTCATGTTTGTGACCATCGATGGAGCACGAGTCGCCTTCACGGGAGACGCCTTTTTCCCTCTCCCCAACGCTTCCGGCATGCTCCGCCACAACGTGATCTATCGCAACTGGGTAGAGAACGACAGCCACGTGAAATCGATTCGGACGATTCTTGAGCATGAACCCAACGTCGTTGCCCCCGGCCATGGCCGCCCTTTTCTGAGTAATAAGAGCGATCTGGAGAGCCTCAAAAGGCGCATCGACGATCAGCAAAAATACTTCTTCGACGTCATTGCCGATGCGGACTGCAACTTTGGGCTGAATCCCAGTTGGGTCAGGTTTTATCCCTATCAACTTCGGGCCAAAGTCGGCTCCAGTGCGATGCTCGAACTGCGGGTCCGCAATTACCGCTCGCGCTCCATGCACCTGGAGGCATCAGTGAGATTGCCATCAGGCTGGATAGCCTCACCGCAGGTTTTGGACTTGACTATTCCTGCCGGCCGGGACGGCTCGGCGCCGTTCTCCGTTTCCGTCCCTGAAGATTGGGACAGGGGAAGGCCGCGCGTCGCTCTGACTGCGGATGTCAGAGCGGATGGTAAATACCTGGGCCAAATCGCTGAAGGTGTTGCCGAGATCGAGTTCAGCGCGTAGGCGAGCCTCTTCGAACATCTCCGCCAAGGGGAAGCTTTAAGGAGCGCAGGATTCTTTCAGCAGCAACCAACCTCAAATTAGACCGTCTTTGCCCTTTCCTTCGCCCTGAAGTGCGGGCTCAGCATGACAGCGCCCACAGGTGCATCTACATTATTACGATTAAGGTGGGTCCACGAAAAAAGTACTTGACACCGGGGGCAGCAAGATTATAAAACGATGATCGATCATCAGTCATAAGGCGTCCTAAATGAAAAATCGCGTATTAAGCGGGTTTGTGCCAACGCACACCCTTCAAGAGCAGGTTGCGAACTTCCTGAGAGACCTGATCTTGTCGGGGAGATTAAAGCCTGGGGAAAAAGTGGTGGAGCGCGCGTTGGCAGGGTCTCTAGGTGTTGCGCAAGCAACGGTACGTCAAGCCCTCCAGGTTCTTGAATACGAGGGCCTGATCTTCAAGAAAGCTCATACCGCCAGCTATGTAACCCAGCTAAACAAAAAGCGGGTTAAAGAGATCGTAGAAATCAGGGTCCGACTGGAACCTATGGCTTTCGCGCTTGCCCATCGGAGGATAACACCGGTACAGCTTGATGAACTTCAATCCCTGGTGAATAACATCAAGAACGGCGCCGAGAAAGGGGATTATTACCAGGTTTTGAGTAACGACCGCGCCTTCCATGAGAAGGTGTGGAAGATGGCAGGAAATCAAACCCTCGAACGAATGCTTACCCAGCTTTGCACTCCAATGTTTGCTTTTCTTATGGTTCTGCTGGGTACGAACAGGTGCCCACTGATGGAACGGGTGAAATCCCACCAAATTCTGGTCGACGCCTTGGCGGGATCGGATCCGTCAAAAGTCACGCAAGCAGTCCAGCACCATACCAAGAACTCATGGAATGAATGGTACCGCTTTATTCCCCCAGAAAAACCTTCGGAAAAGGACAGGCATAATCTGCCATCTAGAGATGGCCTTGCAACAATTGCGTCGGGCTCCGGGTCATATTAAGTCTCAATCGGGAGGTTGAGCATGACAAAGAGGATCTGGGCACTTCTGTTGTTTGTGGCTTTTCTACCACTGCCACTCTGCGCGCAGCAGATTGGAGCAAGCATCACAGGACACATTCTTGACCCCGCTGGCGCGGCGGTCAGCGGGGCATCCATCAAATTGACTTCTACCACAACGGCAGCGGTCTATATGGCGCAGTCGGATGCAGCCGGCATTTACCAACTCCCTTTTGTGCTGGTCGGGTCCTACATTCTGACGGTAGAACAGCAAGGGTTCAAGAAATACGAGCAGCAGGGAATAGAGCTAGCGGTTGCCCAAAAGGCGGTGATTGACATCAATCTACAACTCGGCGCCGTGACGCAGACGGTAAGCGTAACGGCTGACGCCCCAGTACTGCAACAAGAGTCTGGGGATCGAGGTTGGGATATTGGCCCAGCTGCAATGGCCTCGCAGGCCTTCATAACTCAAACACCGTTAAGTGCCACTTGGTTTGCTCCCGGCGTAACCGAGGCTAATTCAGAGGAAAGCCTTTCGCAATGGGGTTCCGGGGGAGCCACATCGCTGACAATCAACGGAGGACAATCTGGTGTTCCCGGGTTTGGTAGCACAATACCCGGCCAAACAGTTCAATTCAGTGGAAATCAGGTGCTTGTCGATGGTGTCGCCGCAACTGGGAGTACGGGTGGCCAAGTTTTCTATAGCCCCCCATCGTCAACCGTCGATCAGATAACAGTTCAGGACACGATGTTCGACGCCGAATACGGTTGGAGCACAGGTGGAAGTATTGATCAAATTACCAAACATGGAACCAACCAATGGCACGGGCACGGCTACGATTACATTACGAACACTTGGTTGCAGCCGAACAGCTGGGCCAACATTCAATCAGGCGTTTCTCGGTCTCCTACACACATTAATCAATTCGGGGGTGAAGTTGGCGGACCGGTTCCCATGCGCGGACCATTGCACGGTAAGGGAAAAATGTTTGTTTATTACGATCACTATCAATACTGGCAAGTTCAGCGTGACTCAGTTCTAGGCGCCGTACCCACAGCGGCAGAAAGGGAAGGTAATTTCAATGGGGTCTGCAGCAGCGTTAGCGATGGCGTCTGCGGACCGCAAATTCAGCTTTATGATCCCTCCACCACAGCAACTACCACTTCGAATACAGACCCCACTTCCTGTTACTACAATCAAGGCGGAGTTTCTACAGGGGCGAACCCCTGCCGATCCCAGAATGGCCCGCTGGTGTCCGGGAACGTCGTAGAACAAATCAACCCCATCGCCGCCAAGGTCCTGTCCATTATCCCACTTCCTTACGCGACGGGCGTTACGGCCACGTGTCCTACAGGTGTTACATCCGGGCAGACCGGGGGTGTGGCTGGACTTTGCGGAACTTTTCAGGGTAATCAGTTCACAAACCCAAGCTCGCGTAAGTTCATAGACTACTTTCCTGTAAACAGTGGTCGCCTTGATTGGGATTTCAACGACAAAACTCAGGCGTTTTTCGAATATACCGAAAACGCGTTAGCTGAAACACGGAGTTACTTTTACTCGACAGTTGGGGGGATTAATCCCGCAGAGACCAGCGTCAATAATCCACTTTACCGAACCACAGAACGGTACGTATTGCAGCTGACGCACACGTTCAACCCTTCCACCGTGCTTACACTCCGCACCGGTCTTAACCGCTACCCCAATGGCAGCGGGGATTCGGACGGAGTAGCGTACGATCCGGCGGCGTTGGGGTTCGGTTCTACTTACGAAAGCGAGGCCTACAAACAATTCCCGGAGTTCAATGTATCAAGCATGGGTAATAGCGGCGGGGCAATGGCAGGAGGGGTCCCCGTAAATTACACCGCCTCGGATACCCTAACTCACGAGGCGGTCATCTCACATACTACAGGTAAACACAATCTTCGGTTTGGCTGGCAACGGTATGATCTCGGTGACTATGTCGAGAGCCCAGGGTGTATCAATGGATGTTTTACCTACAGTGGGTATTTTACGGAGGCTAACCCGTTCGGTGCGGTTGGTCTTACAGGATATGGATTGGCAGATTTCGAGCTAGGGTACCCGATTTCCGGCTACATCAACGAACCTGCTTTGCCAGAGTATTGGATGCATCAGGAATCCGCGTTTGTCCAAGATGATTGGCACCTGAGGCGAAATCTCACCGTCAACATGGGTCTGCGATGGGACTATCAAGGCCCCATGCATGATAAATACAACCGGCTACTTGATGGTTTCTGTACCACTTGCACGAGTCCACTCGGATTCATCCCGGAGTTGGGTACGGTCCAAGGTGGACCGACATATGCTGGCGACGGGGGTTCCCCCAGTGGCATTTTCAATCGTAAGTTTGACAACTTTGGGCCACGGGTGGGCTTCGCATACAACTTTGCACACGACACAGTGCTGCGCGGCGGCTGGGGTGTGATCTACGCCTCCGAAATGCTTGAACCAGGCGCCGCTCCTGGATTCAGTCAAGAAACATCCCTCACCGCGGTGCCTGGGGCAGCAGGCGTCTTCAACCCCAACATCTCTCAGGCTAATCCGTTTCCCAATGGCCTGCTACCTATCGCAGGGGACGGGTACGGCTTGGCGGGAGGCCTTGGGACAGCATTGAGTTTCCCAGACCCCAACATGGATATCCCACGGACCCAACAATATTCCTTGGAAGTTCAACGCTCCTTCGGACAAAACTGGCTGATAAGCTTGGCTTATGTCGGTTCGAAAACATCCCGGCTAGTAATAAATCGTAACATCGACTTCGTTCCACTTTCGGATTTGCCTTACACGCCCCAGTTCACCATCAACCCGGGGGGGTACACTGAAAGTCAGTTGAGCGCGGCAGTTGCCAACCCCTTCCTAGGGTACATACCCTCTCCTTATTCCTCGATAACCGCGGGCACGTTCCTGACAGGCACTTCGGTTCCGCGTTCGCAACTGCTTCTCCCGTTCCCACAATTTTCGTCAGTTACCGAGCTATATGACTCCATTGGTAGATCGCACTACAATAGTTTGCAGTTCGATGTTCAGAAGCGGCTATCGATGGGGTTAGTCTTCGATGCGAACTTTACTTGGTCAAAGGCCTTGCAGGCTTTAGGCTTTCTAAACCCGCAAGATTCCGTACCCCAACAGTCTTATACAGTATTCGACCTTCCCCGGTCAGCGCACATCAGCATGACTTATTTTGCGCCGTTCGGCCCTGGCAAGCGGTGGCTGTCTCACACCAATCCGGTGCTGAGCCACATGGTCGATGGGTGGTCTCTAAATGCAGTGTCACGCATACAGGATGGTTTCCCAGTACCTATGCCGAGTGGGGTTATGCCCACTGGTGCGTCTACGAGAACTTCCAATCCGACGCTCCAGCACTATTTCAACACCTGTTGGACGGACCTTAGTGGGGTAAATCACGACTGTACCATTGATTCCACTCCCGCCTGGAAACAAGAGGTACCTGGACAGCTCTATGAGTGGTCACCGATTATGTCGGGGGTTCGCTATGTCGGATTGAAACACGTGGATGCGAGCGCCATTAAGGTTTGGTCGGTCAAAGAGCGTCTTAAGTTCACCTACCGTTGCGATGTCAGCAATCTCTTTAACACGCCGGAATGGTACGGTGACCTCGACATTGGCTTCACGGATCCCAGCTTTGGCTTTGTAGGATATCCTGCCAACCAGCCCAGCCAACTTCGGACAATCGTGATGTCTTTGCAGTTGACGTTCTAAATCGACCGGAGAGAAACCATATAGACCTGAGGGGTCGGGAGGCACCCGGCCCCAAGGTCGTTGTCCTGTCAGGTGGTTATCAACTTCAATCGAAAATTACCACAATAGGTTGCTACCATTTTGATTCTATGGCAATGCTGTAAGGCGCTAGGAAAACAGTGTTGCCACCGACAAGGTGAAGGTGCACGCCTGTATCGGTGAAATTCAAGAGCGCGAGTTTGCCTCCCTCCAAGACACTCCAGTAAACGTTCTTTGGCTTCTCGATCATAAGTGCACGATGAATCTCCGGCCGAAGCTGCTTCAGCCCGAGGAGTTGCTGGCGGGCAAATTCCACGTACTGGTCAGGAGGAGTCATCTCACCGGGAATGAAGATGACCTGGCCCTTCCCCGTGTCGCCCTGCTGCCAGGCTTGATTAACGGAGGTGTCACCCTCCACCGTTTGCGGAAGTCCGATGGGGAAATGAATTCCGGCTGGACAAATCACCGTTCCGCCTGCCTTGACCCAGGCGTGAATCCGGTCCAGCACGCGCTTTTCCGTGATGGACCCGCCGAGAAACATCAGGACCTTGTAACGATCCAGAGCGCCGTCCAGTATCATCTGCTCGCTGGCGTAATCAAAGTCGGTAATCGAGCGCATCGCTTCGACATGAGTCAAATAAGCGGAAGCGTCAAGATAGCGAAGCATGTCGTCGCTAAGGTCAATCGAGGAATCAGGATAAAAGGCCGCCACCTCAATGGCCGGCTTGGCGCGCTGGTTGAGCAAGGGAGCATACTGCCGCCAGGCGTCCGTGCCCTGGTCGTTTCCAAACAGGTTGCTGGAGTAATAGAAAAGATGATCGCCCCCATTGGTAAGAACGTTGTAGATTCGCGCCACCACGCCTCGCTTGGTGGCGTAGCTGGAGGGTTCGTATCCGAGCTTCGCGCCATAGAACCGAGCTGCCGATGACGCCATGCGCGTGATGGCAAAGTTCACCACATAGTTGTCACCCTCATTGGTCAAGCGGATTCCACCGTGAAGCTGCCCCATGGTTTTCGCTTGCGCGGTGTAATCGGTGCCAATTTGAGCTGCTCCCCATCCGCCCGAGGATTGATAGATGGAGGCGTTCGGCATGTCGGACCGTGCCCACTTCGCCCATTGCCCGCACCAATCGCTCATCGCGCCCACGTACCATTCGACAAAATCGAGCTTCTTTCGAGGCACAAGGGTACTGGTGGGAAGGAATGTTTGGACTTGGTCAAACGAAGTGAAATGATCGTCCCAGGCTTGATTAAGTTCGTCAATGGTGTGGTACTTGGCTTCCAGCCATTTCCGGAAGGCGGGGCTGGCATAGGGGTCGCCAGCCCAGTATCCGATATGAGTATGCACTGCTCCCCTCCGATATCCCAGGTCACCGCTGGCGGGATATTGAGCTTCGCCGTAGTTTCCGCTGGGGCCCAAGCGCAAACCCAGCAGCGCTTTGCTCTCGCCGTAATGCTTGGCGAATTCGCCGAGGAATTGCTGGACGTGAATATCCTGGTAGTGTGCAAAGATCGATTGCACGTCGAAGGTCATACGGTGCTCCAGACACTCGAACGGCACATTTTCCTTGGAATCGTGGAACCACTCGGGCAAGGAGTATGCCGATCCCACAATCAGCAAGGGGAACCACTTCAAGCCATACTTCTGAAGCTCGTTGACGATCGCATCGTAGTGGCTCCAGTCATAGACGCCACGCTCGCGCTCGACGTAGTTCCATTGGACGTAGCTCTCGACCGCGTTAAAGCCCAGGGCACGCACCAGGGGAGCCAGGTTGCGCACAGAAGCCAGGGCCTCCTCCTCTGCGCCCGGAGGAGAGTCTGCGCCGATGTTGATGTCGCGCTGAAAAGCGTCATCAAACTGAATCGCCGGCTTGACGTCAGGCACAGGTTCAGGACTGGGCTGGGAATCCTCAAGAAGAATGGCGTGCAGATACTCAAGCCCGTTGATGCGGAAATCGAGGGTACCCACGGCAGCGGGAGCGGCGGGTGAGTGAGGAGGCGGACCATCGATGCGAAAGATCGCTCGCCGAAGCCGCCCCGTATTGAGCCTCGCCACGCCCCACTGATGCGTCGAAGGGATGTAGCGCATACCCCTTCTGCCCGCCGGCCCCACGGAAATCACTCCATAACCTTCGTCGAGGTATTCCAGTTGCAACCACACGGGGAAACTCGCCGGCATGGTGAGCTTCGCGACGAACTCCGCCCGACGGTAGTAATCGTGGGTGGGCTCAACGGCAGCAACTTGGAACGTGTGCCGTTGCGTAATGATCCATTTGTTGCTCGTAGCGTTGACAAGCGTTATTCCTGCGGAGTCGCCCGCCTTGCCAGCCTCCCACCGGGCGATTTCAGCAGCCCATATCGACGGCCCGGTGAAAAGGACTACGAGCAATACCCATCCTCGAAAGACACCCATAACGGCCCCCTGCAAAAAGAATTCAGATTGCGTTGATGAAACTTCCTGACAACAACCTTCGTCCCCGCTGCCGCCCCAGACGAAGCTTTCCCTATGTTAATGCGGATAAAGCTCCCTTGCTGGTAAGGGTCTTTAAGTAGCACGCAATCGTGTGCAAGTATAGCCAAGGTCTCGCTCCTGGCATAGTCTGCCACGGAAGTATACGCCCTTTTACGCCACCTTACTTTGCGGGGACACCTCCTTGTGATCTAAGGCTGATTTGAGCATCCACAGGTCGCGGTAGCCCATAATCTTCCGGAAATTCTGTTCGGTCATGAGCAGGGCAGCGGCTGCCCAACGCATCGCCATCTGACCGTCGCGCCAGCGGCAGACTTTACGCGTGCGCAGGCGGACTCCGCTGTGCGGACTCTCGATCACGTTGGTCGAGAACAGACAACGAGCCAGGCTGGGCGACACCCCCAAGCGACTCACCGTAGGTTTCATCGTCCGGACGAGATGGAACACAGAAGAGCACCCACCAGGAAGTATGTCATCCCTAATTTGGTTCTGGCGAACGACAGGTAGCCAAGCGTCGAGTGCAGCCGCTGCCGATTGTAATACTCCTCGAAGAACTCGGTGATGTTCGCACGCAGATGTTCCAAGTTGTCATACCGGCCGGCTTAAATTTCCTCCCTTTTCAAGGTCTTGATGAAGCTTTCGCAGTTCGCATTGTCATAGGGATTGGCCGGGCGGCTCATGCTCGGAATCAACCCGTGCTTTTTGAGAACCGCCACGTATTCCGCGCAAGCACATTGCACTCCGCGGTCCGAGTGATGGACCAAGCCGGGGTTCGGCTGCCGCTCTGCGATCGCCTGGTCCAGCGCAGCGATCGCCAGACGTGCGGTCAGCGTACGGTCCAACGCCCAGCCGACCACTTTGCGGGAGTGACCATCGAGGATCACGGCCAGGTAGACAAATTCAGCGTTCAGCCGAAGGTAGGTGATGTCGGCGACCCAGAGCTGATCCATACCCGTCAGCTTCATGCGGCCCGCCAGGTTCAGGTAGACCTCGAATCCGTGATCCGAATCCGTGGTCACCACGAAGGCCCGTGGCTGCACCGCCAGCAGGTTGTCCTCGCGCATCATCCGCAGAACTCGCTTGTGATTCACCGGCATGCCTCGACGACGCATCTCGCGAGCGATCCGCCGGTACCCGTAGCGACGCCGATGTTCCAGCGCGATTTGCTGAATGGCCGACCGCACTTCCATCTCCTCCTCCACCGGTTGTTGCTCCCGCAAAGATCGGTAGAAGGTGGCTCGGCTAACCCCGGCCAGCTTACACATGCGCTCGATACTCAGGCTACCTTGCAACGGCATCAATTCCCGGACTTGGTCGTAGATACCGTCTCGCCAGAACCGCCGCTCCGCTGGCGTCGAGCCTCGATTTTTTGCAAGGCACCCTTGAAAAAATCCACTTCCAAGACCTTTTCTGCCAGCAGTCGCTTTCACTGCTGGGCCTGCTTACGGAAGGATGCCTCGTGCGTGCAGGGTCGTGCCAACTCTTCCCCGGATTCAGCCAAATCAAGTTTCTTGCGCCACTTGTAGAGGCAGCGCGGTGTTACCCCCAATTCCTCCGCCAACCGCGCAATACTCTCGCAGGTCCACATGCGCTCCGCCGCCTTGCGTTGGAACTTCCGCGAGTACCGTTTCCGCTTCACTTGACTCTCCTTTCCAAGCCAGGTGTGCCCATCTGGACTGTCTCATTTCAAGGGTTCACTCCAAAAAACTATGGCATGAGGGAATTCGCTCGTCCGGTTCGACTTTCGTGGGTTTGTGTCCGCCCACACCAGCTTTCTACTATTTTAGACCTTCGTGGGCCGTTCCGCTCACAACCGCAGACCCTAATCTAGTTCGGCCGGGCGGTTAGCCGGTCGAGGCGGTGCATGGAAATGTCATGGCGAGTATTCCCATTTTCCACGAGATCTGCAAGGATCTCGCCAATCACGCTGCTGAATTTAAAGCCGTGACCAGAGCAAGGCGAAGCGATAACCACTTGCGGGTACTTTGGATGAAAGTCGAGAATAAAGTGCTCGTCGGCCGTATTCGTGAACATGCAAGTCTTCATGGCCATCGTGGGACCCGCGGCGGCGGGGAAGTACCGCTTAGTGAAGCCACGCAAGACATTTTCGTCGCGGTGATTGAACTCACGGAGCATCTTATCAGGGTCCACCGATTCGCGGAGATGGTGGTAACGTCCGACTTTGAACCCGGGGACATCAAAGACCGGAAAGCCGTAAAATCGACCTTCTTCTACGATGACGTTAAAGACCGGAAATCTCTTCGATGAGAACAACTCGGGCCGGAGGGGTTGAAACCACGCCAAGACTTGCCGCTCAGGCTCAACGAGCGCGGCAAGACATGTTACCAGTTGCGAAATCCATGCTCCAGCGGCCACCACAAGCCGGTCGGCTTCATAAGTGGCCCGATTTGTGACCACTTGTACTCCTTTACCGGTCGGCTCCCATCCTAAAACCCTCTCACACGCTCGCACATCGGCACCATGGGATTGGGCTAGTGTGACATGCGCAATAATGCAGCGCTCGGGCAGGAGGAATCCGCCTTCCGGCTGGTAAACAGCATGGTGGTCGGTGGGGAGTGCATAGCCTGGAAAGCGTTTCTTCAGCTCAGCACTAGTAAGAATCTCGTGCGGAAGATCGTAGATAGTGCAAGAAACTCTTGCCCCCTCAAATGTAGGGCTCCCCGGTGGACCAGAGTCAACAGAACCGGTGACATGGAGAAGCTGCTGGCTGCATTGCTGTTCAAGCTCCCGCCATAATTCATATGCGCGGATCAGCAAGGGAACATAAGAGGGATGTTCATAATAGGCCAACCGAATGATGCGCGTAATGCCATGAGAGGAACCCATTTCATTCGGAATGCTGTAACGCTCAAGAGCGAGTACCTTTTTGCCACGCCGCGCCAAGTGGTAGGTGGCAGCGCTGCCCATCGCGCCCACGCCGACCACAATCACGTCAAAGTGTTTTGCCACAATTACCCCTTAACATTTAACTTGTCTAGGTTCGGTGTTGTCCAAGACTCATATGTTCAAGGAACAAAACGGGTCATCTCAAACGTGCGCGGCCAACCACAACCTCGGGTCCACGGGCAATTTCTGCATGCGCGCGCCGAAACAGATGGTATGTGAAGGACCATGTCCGCGCCATCCGTTTTGGTGGCGAGGTGAAAACAACGCACGCCGGCCGATGCTACAGAGGAGGGTTGGGCGCCAATCGCTACACCCGGCCCGACGAGGCCGGAGTGCAGAACGAAGGAATGGTGGTACCACTGCGCGTGATGCCGTCAATGACTGCGGGTGGTGCGCAACTGTGTGACCAATGACGCAATTTCTCCCTGCCGGATGGTGGCTCATTCGAGCTCCTTGCACGACACGGATCAGGCAGATTCCCTTAAGTGCAGTCCACCCTAAACCTCACAATTGCTGCCGCGATTGTTGCCAGCGTCCCCGGGGTGAAATCCGGAAATTTCACCGGCGCGCTGCCTTGCGCCACAGAATTCTCACTCAAGGGGCCGGGAGCACTCATGGCCGCCGCATCGTAGACATCCACATCAGGCGACACCCTGCAAAAGCGAAGCTGAGTCTGCGTCCAGGAATACGAACGCGCGGGGATGCGTCCTAACAATGGATGCCGGGCAGAGCGAAGTGATCGGCCCCTGAAGCGCGGCTCTAACTGCCTCGGCTTTACGCCGTTCTGGAACACAACATATCAAGTGTTCGGCGCCAAGTAACGTGGGACAAGTGATCGTGAGTGCTTCAGGGGGAACTGATTCCAGTTGAGGAAAATTGCCTTCACCCACCTGTTGCATCCTCGACCGTACGTCTAGCTTAACCCTTTTGACGGTATAAGGATCATCGAATCTGGCTACATGCGGGTCATTAAAACCTATGTGACCGTTCTCCCCAAAGCCGAGAAAGCAAATGTCGATCGGCGCGAAACGAAGTAGTGCACCATAGCGTTCGCACTCTTCCTCGGAATCCGCAACGTCACCATTTAAATAGTGGACTGCAGCTGGATGAACAGCATCCGTTAAGTGTACTTTCAGCCAGCGCCGGAAACTCGCAGGGTGTGTCTCGGGCAACCCGACGTATTCGTCCATATGAAAAACTTCAATCCGGTGCCAATCCAAATTCGGTTCTTGCACCAGCGCGTCAATCATTTCCAGTTGTGAAAGGCCAGTTGCGACAATAATGGAGGCTCGTCCACGAGACGAGATACACTTGCGCAAAACCGTTACTCCATGGGCAGATGCTGCGCGGCTGGCTTCTAGCTTAGATTGGTAAACATTGACAGAGGCATGATCACACGTAAAAATGTCCACGGTCTCCTCCAAAAATGTTTTTTGCTTTAGTTTTTATCGACGATTTTCCTATATTTTTCGCATCTTCGGTCATCTCAAGGGCATCTTGAAGTCGCTTTGACGCCGAGAATCGACTGCTTCAGCCAACGAAGCAGAAAACGCGACAAATCCGTGAGAATTAATCCGCGTGGGGACGACACCCCTCTCGAAGTCTCCAATGCACTGTAAGCCGAGAAAAGTCCGCCCCACCAAGCTCGCAGACATTAAGGCGTAGGGCTGATTCTCGCTTTCCCCGCACTGCATCTATGCCTATCGCCGTACTCTGTCGATCTCGACCTTGCCAATCCAAGCTGTTACATCCGCCACCGGATTGCTGGAAATCCATACTGTGCCCGGAGTCACCCCTTCGGGAATCGTTGCGTTGGCGCCCAATTGTTTGCCATCGACAAAATAACTTATGACATTCTTCTGGGGTGCAGCGGAGCTTCTTGCCTTCTCACTTGCGGAGAAACGAACGGTGTACGTGTGCCATCGATTCTGTGGGTCGAAGGCATCAAGGTTTGACCAACCCACACTATCCCTCGTGGCCCCACTCACCGTTCCGAATACGGGATCCAGCGTGATGCCGATCGCTCGCTCGGCGCTGGTTGGATCGGTGACATACAGCAGCGGAAAGCTGGAATTTCCAGCTATGAACGAACGACCGGTTCGTATGGCACAGCTTAACTCCCACGAATCTTCAGGGGTGATTCTTGCCGTCACGGCCTTGTACCAAGTCCTCCGTACCACTCGACGGGGACTTGCCCACCGGTTGCTCGGATCCATCAATTCGAGGACACGTCCATCCTTCCCCCATTCGACGTTAAACAGGTCTGTCCCTGCATAAGCTCCAGTGCCCAGGGTCGCCTCATCAGGAATGGCCCCGCGCGGCTCAAGCCCGCCCAGCGAGCCATCGGCGACGTCAAGCGAGAACAGAACATCTTCAGGCGGATGAAGGGATTTGGTGTTGGGGGAATCGCCGAGCCCCTGCGGGAGCCTGGCGGTATCGAAGGAGCTCTCTTTGGAGTTTTCATAGTAGATCTTTCCCGCGTAAGGCGTACCTGAGGCGTGATGGTCCGTCGCTCTAACACGCCAGTAATACCTGCCCTCATGCGGCAGCTTGACCTCGTAAAACGCCCGCGTCGTGTGAAAGCGGCCAATGTCACTCAGTTCCGGTCCCGTGCCCACCTCTACAATGTAATCGCGAAAGTCGTTATCCCGATCATAAGACCCGCCCCATTCGAGCAAAACCTCGCCGCGTTCAAAATGGGTCACCGGCAACGGTCGTGGAAGGCTGGGCGGAAATTCCGTGCGGGCCCCAAACCATGCCGAGGCGTAGGCGTCTTCCGATGAATCATGCCCACCGCCCGTGTTACCGGTGATGAGGAAACCATCCTTTGTGAGCATCCAATCGCCGTTTGAACCCCAATCACTCCAAGCTCGCTTGGTGTCGAGAAGATACACATGATCACCCTGCAGTAACCAATCTAACGGAGGCAGGGAACCGTCCAGCATCAACGGGAAGGCACCTTTCTTGTAGGCGTCTTCATCCGCGAAACACCATTGCCCATTGATCATCACTCGTCCCGATGAGTGGTGACCGTTGGGGGCTGGCCAAGCTCCCCCACCCACATCGATGAGCCGGAAAAGCGCCGCCGCCACGGGTTGGACTGTTCCGCACTGGCAGTAATGCAGTTCCAAAACCATCACGGCTTCCTGGTCACCACCCGGCTCCAAGAAACCGGTATTGGGATCCTGTCGAAGCAGGCCAGAATACGGCCCATCGTAAACATACAGCGGGTTATGGTGAACCGCCGTGCCGACAAACGTCATAATCGCTTTTACTTTTTCAAGCTGGGTCATCTGCGGCTGGATGATCGTTTGAATGATGTGCTGCAAGTAGGCCTTTGCGTCGACGTCGCGAATCCTTCGGCTTACCTCAGCTGCTTGAGGACAGAGGTTGGTGGTAATAATTCTTGGGACGCCCTCCTGCCAGTGAAGTTCTGGATCGTTCGTGGAGAAGCTATAGCCATAAGTGTAGCGAAGAAGCGTCTGGAAGGAGAGCACCGGGCTTGACCAGGCGGATGAAGCATCGAAGGTTCGAAACCGTACGTAATACTCGGTAGCTCGGGGCCGAAGCCCATCCAATCTTATTTCGTGTTCTTTTCGCGCGGTTTCGCCTTCTGCAACGACCTGTCCCAGTTTTGGTGTCAGCCCGAATTCTGCTTCCACTTTCGCTGTCGACGGGGTCTCAAAATCGAATACCGCGTAGGCCGTCGGATCACTAGTCCCCGGATCCTGGCAGGCGCGCACCGAGATCTTCAGGTCGCCGGGCAGTCGCCATTCCCAGGAGTCCTGGGTCACCTCATGTCGAAGATTAAAGCGCTCAGTCAAAGGGCTGGCTGACGCTCCCTCGACAGTCAAGGAAATCCACAATGGTCCACTCGCCATCAAAATCAAAGCCAACGTGCTTTTCCTGAATATTTTCATCTCAAGGCTCCTTATCTCAAAAAGTGTCTCTTGCTCTACGGCTACTGAAATCTTGCCGTCGTAAGGGCTGACAAGTTAATATCCGGTACCTCGCCGGAGGCGATCTGCGAGACGAGCTTGCCCGTGATGGGTCCTAACGACACACCCAGCATTCCGTGACCCGTTGCAATGATCAAATTCTCGTATGATTTGGACTGTTCGATGATGGGCAGGCTGTCAGGAGTACACGGCCGCAAACCGCGCCAGATCTCAATAAGCTCATTTTCCCGGGCCTCGGGAACGTATTCACGGACCGCACGCAATATTGCCGAGATTCTTCGCTGATTGAATGAGAACTCCATACCTGCCAATTCTAATGTTCCAGCAAAACGCAACTTTTCTTGCATGGGTGTCACGGCCACTTTCGCTTCGCTCAACATCAACGGTATCGAGGGCCATCCGAGTGGCCGGCGAACCGTAATGCTGTAACCCTTTGCCGGTTGAATATGCACATTGAGCCTGAGATCCTTGGCGAGAGATGACGACCAGGCCCCCGCGGCCAAGACAACTTGGCCCGGTCCGAAATCTCCACGTGTCGTCCTGACCGCAGTCACTTTTCGATCGGAAGTCTCGAATCCCAATACTTCGGTTCGCGGGAAGACATTCACTCCTTTTTGTATTGCCAAGCTCGCGAGTGCCTGAACAAATTGGTTGGGATCCAGATGCCCGTCCTCTTGGTAATGGATTCCCCCGGTGATGCTCGGACTGGCGGCAGGTACCATCCCGCGAACCGCCTCTACGTCGAGGACATCCGTCTGAATCGCATACTCGTTAAACAGTTTTGCCTCATGAATCCCCGCTTCCAATCCTTGCCTGCTCCGAAAAACCATTAGGAGTCCACTTTGCGTGTAAGAACCGCTCACCCCTTCTTTTGCCGCCAATTCTTCGTGGAGTACAAGGCTCGCCCGGCTAAGATCTCGCAGCAGAGGGATAGTCTTGCGCATCAGCTTTTCCCGGCAGGCCTGTTGGAAGCACCAAATCCATGAAAGTAATTCGAGGCTCACCCGAGGCTTGATATAAAAAGGGCTTTCAGGATTTGCCATCCACTTCAGGGCCTTCGAAATCGCGCCCGGAGCCGCCAGCGGCATACTAATGCTAATCAGCCCGGCATTTCCGTAAGAGCAAGCCGCTCCTAATTCGCCTTTATCAATAACCGTAACCTTTCGCCCCTGCAGCGCGAGATAGTACGCACAACAAATGCCGATGACGCCACCGCCGATAATCAGGATTTCCGATGAATCCCGCGCGGCTTGGTGGTCTTTCAGCGGATTTCCACGGACTGGCCATTGCGAAACATTTAGAGATGGCATACGATGCGATTTACTCCCTCTTGCCTCAGCTTGACATTCGCGGGCGTCCTTGTCATCCTAAAGCATTCTACCGGCGTTTGGCCTCTATACTCTTCATGGAGGCTAGGTAAAGATACTAGATAATTTAACTTCATCGCTCGCTGGGCTGAAGAGTTTTCCGCCCGCGATAAGCAAACCGAATTGTCCCCGAGTACACGTTTCCAGTATCGATACCTTGGAGCTCATGTCATGACCGCCAAAGCACCATTCGAGTTCGTCCCCATCATTGGAACACGAAGTCAGAGAAAGCCGCGTCAATCGGGTCTTACGATGATCATCGACAACGGCTTACCTCTTGGTGCCACACGTGACCTCATCGATATGGCCGGCGATTACTTCGATCTTGCCAAGTTCAAGACAGGGACTTCCCGCCTCTATAAGCGCGAAACGCTAGAAGCCAAACTTGATTTATACCGTCAAGCACAGGTACGGCCGTTTCTCGGTGGGCAATTTCACGAGTACGTCTTTGCCACCGCTGGTGAACAAGCGCTTCCCCAGTTTTACGAGGAAGCCCTTTCGCTGGGCTATGCAGCGATTGAGATATCAGACAATGTCGTGCCCCTTACCCCACAGCAGCGCCGAAATCAGATTTGCGCGGCAGTGAGTGCCGGACTAATCGTGTTCGGCGAAATTGGTTCCAAAGAAACCAAGAGCCAACCGAGTCTCTTGGTGGAGCAAGCCAAGGATTGCTTTGCAAGTGGCGCGGCGCTGGTTCTCGTCGAGGCGGCGGAACTCGTTGAGAACGGCAGGTTGCTCCAGAGTACCATCGAATTGCTCGCCCGATCATTGGACTTGAAAAAGGTCATGATTGAATTGCCGGGCCCTTGGATCAGCGACGTGCGCCATTGCGACATCGACAGTATGAAGAGAGCCCTCATTTCATATCTGGGGCCCGATGTAAATCTCGCCAACGTGGCGCCCGGCTCCATCATGGATACGGAGGCCACTCGGGTTGGTCTGGGCACTGGAGGGCCTTCCCTTACTAGGCGTTTATAAAATAGATCGGGGTCGAGCATGCGCGAGCCCAGGTCCTCGGCCGTGTACGGGTGGAAGACCTTGATGGTCTCGATCCCGTTGCGAACCTCAATGCGCTCAATGGGACTCGCTCGAGCAAAGTCAACCCGCAGCGTGACCTTGTCATCCTCGATGCTCGCAATGTTCCCCATGCGAAAGGTGTGACTCCGTTCGCTGTCGGCTTTCAACGGGGCGGCTGGCCCGTAGGTGAACAACTTGATCCGCCCGGTCGCTCAAATTGCCCGATTTGTCATCATGCTGGTTGACACAGTTGTGAAGTTGGGTGCCGTCGGATCGGTGAATTGGGGCTTGCTCGGATCGGTGGCAAAACGAAATACCACCTTGAGGCTGCTGGGATCGTCCATCCCCTAGAGGCCGGCAGTGTAGGTCCCCTTCCTCGAATTTTCCACTCGGCCCCAAGTCAGCGTGCCCCGCCTGCAAAGGGGGCACGCAGGGCGGGCTTGGATACCTACCTGCCAAGCGGAGGTCGGCCTCTCTGCTGGGGGCGGAATGTGAGCGCGAGCGCTTTTCCATTAAGATTTGCTACAAAATATTCCCTCCATGACCCGGACGGGCAATTGCTCAGAATCTACGAAGATTTTAGCCAGTCAAATACTGCAGCTTGGGCTACTCGAAACCCGTCCCAAAGATCCGTAACCTCCATGCACTCGTTCGGAGTGTGAGGCCCCCCGGGGCTCATGCCTTTTCGTTTGCCACCGAAAGATACAGTCGGGATTCCGGCATGATTGGAGAGCACAAAGCTATCTTGTTTGGAGATGGTGCTGACAACGGGGTCGACTCCTAATACCGCACGGAAGCTTGCCGTCAGGAACCTCAGGAGAGGCGTTCCCGCGGGGATCAAGGCAGGTTCGAACCAGGGTCGGCGGTAGCTCTTATCATAGGCCGAGGCTCTTCCGCATAGGGTATCGTCGATAAGTGTTTCTAATTGGGTGCAAAATGTCGCTGCGTCCTCGCCCGGTAACGTGTAGAAGGCGACGAAAATGAAGGGGCCTTGGTCATCTTTTCTCTCGTACACTATGAGCGAGGTATCTCGGATTAAGTTATGGTCGTAAAATGGCCTTTCGAAAAGGATAGCCCTTTTCCCGCTGAGAGTCTCGCAAGCATTTGTGAGTAGCCTGACGTCACGAGCAAATTGTTCTTTTGAAAGGGGTTCCTTGGGCCGCAGGTACAAATTGGATCCTCCCAGACAACCGACGTTGATCGCCATACACCTTGAATCCAGATAGAGAGCTGCCTCCGCTTTAATACCGGCCAGATGTAAGAGGAGCATCCCATTGCCAACGCCATTCTCCTCATCAATCGTGGAGGCAAAGATCAGCTTCTTCTCTAAGGGTTTCCCGGAGTCCTGGACCGCTTGCATGATGGTGAGCATGGTTGCCAGCCCCCATTTGTCGTCCGAAGCGCCGAGCCCATAAATTGATCCGTCTCGCAGTTCCCCACAAAAAGGATCAACGGTCCACCGGTCCGGTTCAAAAATCTGGACGGTGTCACTGTGGGCCATAATCAAAAGTGCCGGGGCGTCTTCAGGCCCCAGTTCACCGATAACCGTCGGTCGATTGCTGTATTGCCGGGTTGGACCGTGGCAAAGCGAGTGCTTTTGGAACTCGGGAATATCACAAGGCTCAAAGACCCTCACACGGGCGCCCGTCCGGCGCATAATGTTAGCGATTAGCTGCTGGAGTTCTCCCTCCTCCCCGCCCGAGGCCGAACTGCGGCTTCGGATTCGGACAAAATGACCGAGATAATCAACTAATTGTGCTTTATAGTCCTGCGTCGTTGTTTGCATCGCTCCCCCTTTCTCTCTCGCAATTAGTAGCATTCCTGGGCTATCCACAATGACCCTAGCCCTTTGGGGCATTTTGGGTATTCCAACAAGTGCTATAGTTGATGACCACCACGCTGTAGCCCTTCAATGTGGGTACGGTAAAAACAACCCCGCCCTCCTCGCTCGTAGGGGTCAAGGTCTGATCTCCTCGATCCGGAGAGAGCAATACAAGATCCTTTACTTCCTCTCGCCCACTGAGCCGCACGCGAAGATTCTCTAGCTCGGGAGTCCGCTCCAGATCGTAGTTAATCAGGTGCAGCAACAGCCTCCCCCTCTCCGCTTGCCTCAATAACTCCGCCGTCACCGTCAGCGGCCCTTCGACCTCCACTGTTAACGGCCCCCGCGCCGCCCATCGGACGGCATCCACCAAGCCTTCCCAATTCTCCGGCAGCTTCCAATACTGGCTGGTCATGAGCACCGTCGGCGGCTTCTCGATCGCAGGCTTCACCTCGCCGAGATACACCACCCGCCCCTTTCCCACTTGCTGTCGCACCGGAATTATCTTTGACACTTCCTCTGGAGTACTTATTCCCCGCCAAGCCGGCGCTTCCACCGGCCATAAGTCCTTCAGCCCAAAATCGCGTCGCCTCCGTCTCCATTCAGTGTACAAAGAGCTGTGTTCCGTCGCTACCAGGCCTCCGCCTTGCTGCACATACTTCCTGATTAGCCCCAATTGCTCGTCACTTAAACACTCCTGATCGGCTAAGATCAGCACCCGATACTTCGACAGGTCTTGGAGATGTTCGTCAAAAATCAGGTCAAAAGGCACCTTGGCTTGAATCAGCGTCTGCGCAAAGAGCATGAAGCTTACCGCCGGCCGGTCATTGTTGAATCCCATGGTGGCGTGCGTATATAACAACGCTGCATCCGCCACCGTCTCGACCCCCCGATACAGATCAAAGTGCTCTCGAAAGAATCGGATGTACCCTCGTTCCTCCTCCGGCAGAGCGGGGAGGAACAATCCCTCCCCAATGTTTCCCAGGCATTGCCGGTTGTAAACCATCGACTCAGCCAATTGCACTCTCCCCCCAGGGATAGCAAACACGTCACCACCTTTGGATGGGGTGCCGGACGCCGTGACGCACAGCACCCTCTTATTCAGGGTCGTCGCCAACTTGTAGCTGCGAATCTTGGAGACCAAGATGCCGTCTGCGGTCATTCCGGCATAATGGGCCGCCGTCTCGCCTTCCTCATTGAACAAAATATCTATTTGCGGCGCCAGGGTCGGATAGTCCACCCCTTCCCAGATCGTATTGTGCCCTGATATCCCCCATCGCGCGTTCACCGCCATTGCTACGTTAGGGTTTAAACCCCGGATGAATTCCTTGAGCTCGGCATAGTAGCGAGCCAATTGGTAACACCGAAAATCTGCCCACTCCTGCCACAGCGGATCATCAATCGTGCTACGTGGCTTATCATCCCGCGGAGGCTCTACATAGCGCACATCTGAAAACCCCAAGCGATCCTTCAATTTCTCTGCGGGGTAGCGGTTCTTTAAGAAGACCCGAAAGTCCTGCACCGCCAGTGGGTGCTGGAAAATCGCGGGATCAGCCATCCCTGAGGTGTTATCGTAATGGATAAGTTCCGCGTGCAGATCCTCAATCCCTACCCGCAGCACCTTCTTCATATATTCCCGATAGCCGGGATGCATGAAATAGACCCGCTTGCGAAATGACTGATTATTATTATTCCAACCCCAATACCTCACCGGCCTGCCCAGATAGTCTGGTACGAACCACTCCTGTGCTTCGGGTTTTTCCAGGAGAAGCGTCTCGTACATGATTGTGCTACCCACGTACACACCGACTCGAATCCCGTAACGCCTCAACAAGGCTGAGAACTTCATTGAATCAGCAATAGCTTCTTTCTCCGCCTCCAGCCCAAAGCCGGTGAATAAAGCGATGCTGACCAGGTTGACGCCCATTTCCTTGAGCTGCCTAACGAATTCCTCGTCCTCCGCCTTCCGCAAGTCGGGTCCCAACCAAGTGGCAGTCCACCCCACACGGTGCGCGAAAATTTCCGGGACGTAGTTAACCGCTTGGATGAGTGGTTCGGTGCCCAGCCATCGTGGCGCCGAGTTGGAATCACCGGGCAGTGACACGGAAAGGAGTCGTTCTGCCACTTTCGTCATAGTGCCTCGCGGCGTCCTCTCGCGATAGCACGAGATGGAAGTGAACGCTTTTGCATGTGGTTCCCTTGGATTTGGGAAATTGTCCCTGCATCCCTCGTCGGCGTTAGCTAATCACGGCTACACTATAGCCCTTTAAGCTCGAAATGGTAAAAGCCAGCTCTCCGCCTCTAATGGTTGGCGTCACCTTCTCCGGCGGGCGCTCGGGCGATACCACCGTAATTTCCCTTACTTTGTCCGGTCTCCGCACCCTTACCTGAATATCTTTCACTTCTGGAGTCCGCTCCACGTCATAGTTAATCAAGTGCAATAAGAGCCTTCCTGTTTCCGGCTGACTCAAAAGCTCCACCGTCACCGTCAGCGGCGCTTTCACCTCCAGCGTCAGTCGGCCCCCTGCCGCCCAGCGCACCGCGTCAACCAACCCTTCCCAATTCTCCGGTAGCTTCCAGTATTGGTCGGTCATGGGAACTGTCGGAGGCTTCGCAATCGCTGGCTTGACCTCCGCCAGATAGACCACACGTCCATTTCCCACTTTGTGACGCACTGGATCGATTTTTAGCACGTCTTCCGGCCGAGTCACACCGCGCCACGGAGGAGCGTCTACTGACCATAAGTCCTTGAGACCAAACTCCCTGCGCCTTCCTCGCCAGGGGGTATACAACGAGGAGTGTTCGGTTGCCACCAAGCCGCCGCCTTGACGAACATACTCCCGAATCAGTTGCATTTGCTCGTCACTTAAACACTCCTGATCGGCAAGGATAAGCACAGGGTATTTCGATAGGTCGTTCAAATGTTGATCAAAAATAATGTCGAACGACACTTTGGCCTGAATCAACGTCTGCGAAAAGAGCATGAAACTCACCGCGGGACGGTCGTTGTTAAATCCCATCGACGCGTGGGTATATAACAACGCGGCATCAGCGATCGTCTCTACGCCGCGATAAAGCTCAAAGTGATCGACGTAGAAGCGGATATAGTCGCGTTCCTCGTCGGGCAACGTGGGAATGAACAAACCCTCACCGACGTTGCCCAGGTTTTGCCGGTTGTAGACCATCGATTCGGCCATCTGCGCAATTCCACCCGGCGTCTCCCATGTGGACTCCCCTCCCTTCGAGGGGTGGGCATAAGTGACACGGCTCAGAACTCTCTTGTTCAGGTGCACCGCCATCTTGAAACTGCGAATCTTGGAGAGTAGGATCCCGTCCTCGGTCGTCCCTGCAAAATCCCCTTCCTCATTGAAAAAGATATCGATGTGCGGCGCCAGCATCGGGTAATCGACACCTTGTTCTAAAATCGTATTGTGCCCATTAAGGCCCGACTGCGCATTCACAGCCAAGGCCACGTTGGGGTTCAGGCTTCGGATATATTCTTTAATCTCAGCAAAGTAGCGCGCCAACTGTTCGCACCGAAAGTCCGCCCACTCCTGCCATATGGGGTCATCAATCGTTTTTCGAGGCTCGTCATCTTTCGGAGGCTCGACATACCGAACATCCGAGAAGCCCAACCTCTCTTCCAACACCTCCGGTGTATAACGACTCTGTAGATAGGTACGAAAGTCTTGTATGGCGCGAGGGTGTTGAAAAATTGAGGGCGCTGCCATCAGCGAAGTGTTGTCGTAGTGGATGAGTTCGGCATGTAACTCTTCAATCCCGACTCGCAAAACTCGCTTCATGTATTCGCGGTAGCCCGGATGCATGAAGTAGACCCGCTTGCGAAATGATTGCTGAGGTTGATGCCAGCCAGCGCCGGGGTACCTCACCGGCCTGCCCAGATAATCAGGGACAAACCATTCTTGGGCTTCGGGTTTTTCCAGGAGAAACGTTTCGTACATGATGGTGCTGCCTACGTAGACACCAACTCGAATCCCAAAGCGCCGGAGAAGTTCTGAGAATTTGCGCGAGTCAGCGATGGCTCGGCTCTCTGCTTCCAAGCCAAACCCCGTGTACAAGGCAATAGTGACCAGATTCACGCCCAAATCTCTGAGCTGCCGGACGCAATCTTCGCTTTCCGCTTTTTCCCAATCGGCTTCCAGCCAGTTGGCATTCCAACCGATCCGACGCAGGAAAATCCGCGGGACGTAATTGATTGCAAAGACGACGGGCTCGGTGCCCAACCAAGTGGGGCCAGGTGGAGTCTCCCCCGATCCAGAGGAAGACGAAGCTAAGCCTTGGATGGTCGGAATGGCACCTTTGGCCACACCCGTCGCGATTACGCTTCCAAGAAACGTTCTCCTTCGCATGAAGCCTCCTCACCTTTTCTATTGCTGGCGCTTCCGACGTCATCTGGCAACCGGAAAACGGGCCACTTGGTCCACAAACCTGCGCCTTCGGGGGAACAATCTCCCGTAATTCCAGCACCACGTCGCGACGGCACCAACCGCTATTTCGCGTTTCTCCTGTTGGCAGTGCGGTCTTCGGTATCGCCAAAAGCAGGGCCGAGATGAACGAATTCGCTAGCTGATCACTGCGACACTGTAGCCCTTTAGGGTGGAGATGGTGAAAGCCAGTTGACCGTCTTTCATCGTCGGAGTCACCTTCTCTGTAGCTCCGTCTGGTGATACCACCATCACCTCTCTGTCGCCGACTTGCCCTCGTAAGTGCACTTGGACTTTCTCGACCTGCGGCGTCCGGTCCAGATCATAGTTGATCAAGTGCAACAGAAGCCGTCCCGTAGCAGGTTGCTTCAATAGCTCAGCGGTTACGGTAAGCGGAGCGTCCACCTCCAGCGTCATCTGTCCCCCCGCCGCCCATCGGACGGCATCCAATAGAGCTTCCCAATTCTCCGGCAGCTTCCAATACTGGCTGGTCATGGGCACCGTCGGCGGCTTCTCGATCGCAGGCTTCACCTCTCCTAGATAAACCACCCGTCCCTTTCCCACCTGTTGGCGTACTGGAATTATCTCTAACACTTCCTCCGGGGTATTAATTCCTCGCCAACCCGGCGCTTCCACCAGCCACAGATCCTTCAGCCCGAAGTCGTGTCGCCTCCGCCGCCACTCCGTATACAACGAGCTGTGTTCCGTGGCAACCAGACCCCCACCTTGCTTCACATATTTCCTGATCAGGTCCAGTTGCTCATCACTTAAACACTCCTGATCGGCTAAGATCAGCACCCGATACTTCGACAGGTCTTTCAGATGTTCATCAAAGATAATGTCGAAAGGCACCTTGGTTTGAATCAGTGTCTGTGCAAACAGCATGAAACTTACCGCCGGACGGTCATTGTTGAACCCCATGGTGGCGTGCGTATACAACAAGGCAGCATCCGGCACCGTTTCCACTCCCCGATAGAGATCAAAGTGCTCCCGGAAGAATCGGATGTATCCTCGCTCCTCCTCGGGCAGAGTGGTAGGGATCGACGCTTCCCCAACCTGCCCCAGGGCTTGCCGGTTGTAAACCATCGACTCGGCCATTTGCACTCGGCCCCCGGGGATCTCGGTCACTGAATCCCCCCCCTTACGCCCCGGGTGGGCGTACGTCACGCGGGTCAACACCCGCCTGTTCAGAATCGTTGCCATCTTGTAGGTCCGAATCTTGGAAACCAGGATTCCATCCGCAGTCGTTGCCGCATAATCTCCTT
>JASHSC010000696.1 GCA_030036915.1 Terriglobia bacterium | reverse complement strand
ATGCTTCAGCGCAACCCGGATGTGACCGTGCGCAGCCGCGGCGTAATGGAGAAGTGCTCCTACTGCATCCAGCGCATTAACCGCGTGAAGATTGCCGCGGAAGAAGCGGGCCGGGTAATTCAAGACGGCGAAATCGTTACCGCCTGCCAACAAACTTGCCCGACGCAGGCGATTGTTTTCGGCAACATCAACGACATGAATAGCCGCGTGACGAAGTTGAAAAAGCAATCGCGGAACTACGGCATCTTGACTGATTTGAGCACACGGCCCCGCACAACGTATTTGGCAAAACTGCGGAACCCCAACCCGGAGATCAAGGAGTAAGTGGTGGGCAACGGATTGGAAAACACGCCGGCGGCAGGTGCGGGCACTCCGGTTCTCGCTCCAGGGCACACCTACGCCACAATCACGGACAAGATCAGTTCCATCGTCCTCACGCAAAGGACCCGGTGGGGTTGGTGGTTTGGCTTCGCCATCAGTTTCGCCCTGTTCATGATCTTGAACTTGACTATTGGCGTCCTTTTGATAATCGGGGTCGGCGTTTGGGGAATTAATATCCCCATCGCCTGGGGATTTGCCATCGTCAATTTTGTATGGTGGATTGGAATCGGGCACGCAGGCACGTTAATCTCGGCATTCCTTCTGCTAATGCGCCAGGAGTGGCGGCAGTCGATCAACCGATTTGCAGAGGCCATGACGCTCTTTGCGGTGGCTTGTGCGGGGTTGTTTCCTTTGCTTCACCTGGGGCGCCCATGGCTTTTCTTCTGGCTCCTGCCTTACCCCGACACCATGGGAACGTGGCCGCAATTCCGGAGCCCGCTGGTGTGGGACGTCTTTGCAGTTTCGACCTATGCCACCATCTCGCTGCTCTTCTGGTTTGTGGGCTTGATTCCCGACCTCGCCACCTTGCGCGATCGCGCCAAAGGATGGTTGTCGCGCAGGGTTTACGGCTTCCTGGCCATGGGGTGGCGCGGTTCAGCGATGCACTGGCATCGGTACGAGATGGCTTACCTACTGCTTGCCGGTCTGGCCACTCCTCTGGTGGTTTCCGTACACACCGTCGTGAGCTTTGATTTCACGGTGGGAATCGTTCCCGGCTGGCACAGCACGATTTTTCCACCCTACTTCGTCGCTGGCGCCATCTATTCCGGTTTTGCCATGGTTCTGACCCTGGCCATCCCTCTGCGGAAGTTCTACGGCTTGGAGGACTTCGTCACCATCCGTCATCTCGACAATATGGCGAAAATTCTGCTCGCCACCGGGCTGATTGTGGCTTACGGCTACATGATGGAAACGTTCATGGCCTTTTACAGCGGGAATACTTATGACCGGTACATGATTATGAATCGGATGACCGGCCCCTACGCAAAGGTTTATTGGACCTTGATCACGTGCAATATTGTGGTTCCGATGAGCACGCTTTGGTTTGCGAAGATCCGGCGAAATGTGACCGCGCTCTTCCTCATCTCCCTGGTGGTTCAAGCCGGCATGTGGCTGGAGCGCTTTGTGATTGTGGTCACCAGCTTGCACCGCGACTTCATGCCCTCGGCGTGGCGCATGTACTATCCAACAATTTGGGATTATGCCGCGCTATTTGGCTCGATCGGCTTGTTCCTGACACTGTTCCTGCTGTTCATTCGCTATCTGCCCATGATTTCGATCTTTGAGATGCGCGGATTGGCGCATCATCTGGAGGAGAAGAAGGAGTAATTACTTGTAGTGCGGGCGTCTCGCCCGCGGTACGGAGTGATTCGAAACAGGGTTGAACGATGAAGCGACATCCTCTTTACGGTCTGATGGCCGAATTCAACACGACCGAGGATTTGTTGAAGGCTGCTGAGCGTTCCTTCGCGGAGGGCTATCGAAAGATGGACGCCTTTACGCCCTTTCCGGTGGAGGGGTTGGTGGAGGCCATCGGTTTTCACAAAACTCGTGTGCCCCTGATCTGCCTGATTGGGGGTCTGACGGGTTGTTTCGGCGGATTCTTCCTTCAGTGGTGGCCCAATGTAATCGGTTATCCCCTGAATATCGGCGGGAAACCTTTCAACAGTTGGCCGGCATTTATTCCCATCACGTTTGAGTTGACCATCCTTTGCGCAGGTATTTTCACGGTCCTGGGCATGCTGGCGCTGAATGGCCTGCCGACGCCGTACCATCCGGTATTTAACGCCCCGCGATTTGAGCTGGCTTCGCGCAACAAGTTCTTTCTCTGCGTTAAGGCGCGAGATTCGAAATTTGACGCACAAAAGACACGGGAATTCCTACAATCCTTGAATCCTCGTGAGGTATCGGAAATTGAGGCCTGAAGGCTGGAAAATACGAATGTGGCAATTGCGGACGCAGTGGGCCATCGTGGCGCTATTCACAATGTGCGCCTTGAGCTGCCGCCTGGATATGCACATTCAGCCGAAATATAAAGCGGACCGGGGTAGTACGTTTTTTCAGGATGGGCGCGATGACCGCCCGAAGATCCCGGACACCGTGGCGCGCGGACACATGCATACAGACGAACTTCTCTACACCGGTCGTGTGAACGGCGTGGTGGCGGACCAGTTTCCCTTTCCAGTCACGCGTCAGGTGCTGGATCGCGGGCGCGCTCGATTTAACATTTACTGCACTCCCTGCCACGATTACACGGGCAGCGGCCGGGGGATGGTGGTGCAACGCGGATTCCCGTCACCGCCCTCTTACCACATCCAAAGACTTATGGACGCCCCGGCGGGACACTTCTTCGAAGTCATTACGGATGGCTACGGCGCCATGTTCAGCTATGCGGGCAGAATCACCCCGGAAGATCGCTGGGCAATTGTGGCCTATATCCGCGCATTGCAACTGAGCCAGCACGCCACGCTGGATGACGTTCCGGCGAGTGAGCGGGATAAGCTGACGAGCGGAGAAAAATGAACGCGGCTGAAACACCCTTAACGGGAGTGGAACATCTCGAGAAGCCGGCACTGATTGTGGGCGTGGTGTCCCTCGTGCTCTGCGTACTGCTGGGGTTGGGCAACTCCACGCAATTTTTCCACTCTTATCTGCTGGCCTTTGTATTCTTTATTGGGCTCTCGGTGGGGAGCTGTGAAATTCTGATGATTCATTACCTGATTGGGGGTACCTGGGGATTCCCCCTGCGCCGCCCACTGGAAGCTGGGGTAAGGACGTTCTATCTTATGGCGGTGCTGTTGCTGCCGATTTTGTTTCGTTTGCCGATTATTTATAGCTGGGCGGATCCGGCAAAAGTCCACGCCGACCCCGTTTTGCAATACAAACAGTTTTATCTCAATGTGCCGTTCTTCGTCGTGCGTAATGTGATCTACTTTACGGCCTGGTTGCTCCTCGCCTACTTTATTCTCAAATGGTCGCGTCACCAGGATGAGACGGGCAAGCCCGAGTTCACCCACCGCTTGCAGGCGCTCTCCGCGCCGGGACTGCTCATTTTCGGCTTGACCATCACTTTTGCCTGCGTAGATTGGGTGATGTCACTCGATCCCACTTTTTTTTCCACCATCTACGGGATGATCTTTATGGTGACGGAGGCACTGGCAGGGATGTCCCTGGCAACGGTGGCCATCATTCTCCTCGCGCAGCGGAATAAGTTTTCCGGTCTGGTATCACCAAAAGTGCTCGGTGACTACGGTAACCTGCTGTTAACCTTCACGATGTTATGGGCCTATCTTTCGTTTTCACAGTACCTGATTATCTGGGCAGGAAACCTGCGCGATGAAATTCCCTGGTACGTGGTCCGCGTGGAGGGGAGTTGGAATTATGTCGCGCAGGTGCTCATCGTCTTTCATTTCGCGGTTCCGTTCATCCTCTTGCTCATGCGGTTCGTGAAGCGCCGCGCCGCCTCGCTGGGCTGGCTGGCGGCAGGCTTGGTGGTGATAAGCTTTGTAGATATTTACTGGCTTACCGTACCGGCATTTGAGCCGGCACGGCCGCAATTCCACCTAACCGACTTGTTCGCAATAGTGGGCATCGGAGGGTTGTGGTTGTGGCAGTTCGTGTCACAGTTAAAGGGGCGGTCCGAGCTTCCACTTCAGGATCCTCGGCTAAAGGAAATCTTGCAGCATGTTTAGGAATTAGTCGGAAGTGGCTTGAAATCATGGATTGATCCGGAAATGGCTGATCCAGACAACAATTCGGAAAGTCGCCACCGAGGTTACGAAGACTCCGACGTGAGTATGGGGCGGTTGCTCGCTTTTGCCGCAGGCCTGGTTGGACTGGTGGTTCTGGGTGTGCTAGGCAGCGCCGTGGTGTTTCGCTTTTTTGTCCGTCACCAACCTCTGGGGCCTCCGGCCTCGCCTTTCGAAAACGTGCGGACCTTGCCCCCCTCTCCCCGTTTGCAGCTTAACGCGCCACTCGACTTGAAGGGCTATCTGGCTGAGGAGGACAAGATTCTGGACAGCTATGGCTGGGTGGACCGAAAAGCCGGCATAGTTCGTATCCCAATTGACCGGGCGATGACCCTTGTTCTGCAAAAGGGTTTGCCGATTCGAGGCAGCTCCGCGGCAAAAGGTCAGGAAAACACCAAAGGAGTTGCGCCTGCGCCGGCGGCTCCAAGGGTGGATGGCAAGGGGGCGAAATAGGGAAATGGTTTCTGCTACGTGTGAAACACATCTGAAGGAGGGGCGCGGGACGTGGATCGAGATAATCTGTCGCGCGCGGATTGGGGCTCTCCTCGTGGTTTTCCTCCTGAGTTTCACGGGGTGCGTCCTGGCGCTGGACAATGCCTCCGTCATCCCCCCGCAATTAAGGGGGGTGGGTATTGACCAGCGGTTGAACAATCAGGTGCCGCTGGATTTGAAGTTTCGGGATGAGACCGGCCAGAGCGTAACGCTGAGATCTTATTTTGGCAAGCGCCCGGTGATTCTTTCGCTGGTTTACTACAGTTGTCCAATGCTCTGCCCAATGGCTGAAGACGGTCTATTGAATACCCTTCGTTTGGTGAATTTCAATATTGGCGAGCAATATGAAGTGGTGACTGTCAGCATCAACCCTGACGAAACGCCGGAGATGGCCTTGGGTAAGAAAGCCGTCTACGTGGGACTTTACGGACGCCCTGGGGCCAAGCAGGGTTGGCATTTTCTGGTAGGAGACGAACCGGCGATTCGCGCGCTGACGGAGTCCGTAGGCTTTCACTACAACTATCTTCCGGAGACTAGGCAGTACGCGCATGCCACTGGAATCGTAGTGCTGACGCCGCAAGGAAAGGTATCGCGTTATTTCTATGGAATATCTTACCCCTCGCGGGATATTCGCCTGGCGCTCGAGGAAGCCTCTAATGGCAAGATCGGTAACGTCGTCGATGCCGTTTTGCTTTATTGCTGCCAGTACGACCCGGCGACTGGAAAGTACGATGTGGTCATCTCCCGTTTGCTGAAAATTGCCGGGGCGATCACCGTCGTCTCAATCGGAACATTGATTTTCGGCTTGTCGCGAGGCGGGCACCAAAGTTGAATTTGATTCTCATCATTTCGGATTTTGAACTTTGAATCCTGAATCTTAGATCATTTTATGTGGCAGGGATTTTCCATCAGGCCGGAGCAAGCATCCACCATCGCCAAGGGGGTGGATTATCTCTATTACTTCCTGACCGGGATTGACCTGCTTTTCACGGCCATCATCTTTCTAGCCATCTTCTATTTTGCGCTGCGCTACCGGCGCCGC
>JASHSC010000695.1 GCA_030036915.1 Terriglobia bacterium | reverse complement strand
GGTGGGCTCCTTCTGCACTGACAGAATTTCATTCCGCCCATTCACCACCAGCGCGCGCAGGCTCGTTCCGCCCATGTCAATCCCCACCAAAACGTCCTTCGTTGGAACCATTGGCACTCCTCCCTTTTGTGCTGGATGCTGGGTGGGAGAGTCTATCGCAATCCGGCGGTTCCGCAAATGGCTGCTTTTCAAAACCGCCTGCGCCTAGTTTTATCTCAGTGGGGCGAGGCGCCGCCTTGCCGTTATGAGATCGAGCGACGGGCCCGCTCTATCGCTGAAATCAGCTCACCACGGCAAATCCGAAAAACTGGCAAAGCGCCGACGGCCCGATTACAATCGCCTGCGCTGCCAATTCCCTGCTGGGCAGCCGGACAGGAGACTGAAGCGGAGGTGAAGATGAGTCGAAATCAACATTCCAAAAACCGCTCGGGGGTAACCCGCCGCGACTTCATGGCAGCGGCGATTTCCGGGGTTGCGGCGCCGCTCATTTTCGGCGCAGATCCAGGCGAGCCTCTTCTGGATTTGCACCAGCACACGAACTACGTGGGCCGCACGGACGAGCAATTGATTGCTCACCAGACCAGTCACGGCGTCACCACCACGGTGTTGCTGCCCGGCGCGGGCTGGATGCTCTCCGAGGTGGGCGACAACGCTTCCTGTGCGGCGCTGCAAGCCAAGCACCCGGAGATCTTCCGGCGCTTCGCCTGCTCGGACGTCGCCGAGTCGCGCACTCCCGACGTGCTGCGCGGAAACGTTCACCGCGGCGCCATCGGCTTCGGCGAGTTGAAATTCAAAGTGGCCGTCGACTCGCCGGAAATGCACCGCGTCTACAAACTGGCGGAGGAGTTGGGCGTGCCCGTGCTGATGCATTTTGAATATGAAACCTACAACACAGGACTCGAGCGCTTCGAATCGATCCTGAAGGCTTATCCCAAGGTGAATTTTTTTGCCCACGCTCAGACATGGTGGGGGAACATCAGCGCGGACCTTGATCCCACCGTGTTGTACCCCAAGGGCCCGGTAAAACCGGGAGGGTTGAGCGACCGGCTGCTCTCCGACTACGCCAACATTTACGGCGATCTCTCCGCGGGCTCGGGCGCGAACGCACTTACGCGCGATCCGGATTTTACGCGCGGCTTCCTCCAGCGGCATGCGCGCAAACTCATCTGGGGCAGTGATTGCCACTGCATGGACGGCAAAGGCCTGGGCAATATGGACCTCACCTGCATCGCCACGCGCAGCCTTGCGGCTCTGAAGACTTATACTCCCGACGCTGCCGCCTATCGCCGCATCACGTATGAAAACGGCGCGACGCTGCTCAAGCTCAAACCCGCGGCATGAGCCATGACAATATTTCACGCGCCTGGAACCTTGCTGGAGGCTGCAACGTCGATTCCGTGTGACGATGCAGAAAAGTAAAATGCGGAGGGCGATATGAATCTCGGACTGAAGGGAAAATTCGCGGTGGTTTCCGGCTCGACGGCGGGGATCGGATTTGCCATCGCCGCCTCGCTCGCTGCGGAGGGCGCGGAAGTGATTGTCAACGGACGCACCGAGGCTCGCGTGGAAGCGGCCGTCGCGAAGATTCGGCAACAAGTGGAAGACGTGCAGGTGAGCGGCATCGCAGCCGACCTGGGAACTCGCCAGGGAGTCGAAAAGTTTCTCCACCAGGCGCCCTCGGCCGACATCGTTGTGAATAATCTCGGAATTTTTGAGGCAAAGCCGTTCGCGGAAATCACCGATGCCGACTGGCTGCGGTTTTTCGAGGTCAACGTGATGAGCGGAGTCCGACTGACGCGACATTACCTTCCCGGGATGAAGGAAAGGAACTGGGGTCGCGTGATCTTTATCTCCAGCGAGTCCGCCGTCAATATTCCGCTCGAAATGATTCACTACGGAATGAGCAAGACCGCGCAGGTGGCCGTGGCGCGCGGACTGGCGGAATCGGTGGCCGGCACGGGTGTGACGGTGAATTCCGTGTTGGCCGGTCCCACCGCATCCGAGGGCGTCGTAAATTTCATTCAGGACGTGGCCCGGGATCATCGCGTGAGCGCCGGGCAGGTTGAAAAGGAGTTTTTCGAAAGAGTTCGCCCCACGTCGTTGCTGAGGCGATTCGAAACTCCCGAGGAAGTTGCGGCGGTCGTGACCTTCGTCGCGAGCACGCACGGCGCGATCATGAACGGCGCCGCCATCCGCGCCGAGGGCGGAGTGGTTCGGTCGGCGCTGTGACGGCCCCGCCATTGCGGAAGCCACCGCACGAATCACGGAGGCGGGAAAAGACGAGACCTTCGTAGAACTCCATCGCACCACGCGCCGCCGGGTATCCATTGGCCATGCCGGCGCATCCAAATGCTTCGGAGACTGTGTGAACTCTCCGCCGCGTATTCCATTGAGCGAAGTCGTTTTGAATTGGACGGGCCACACGGCTGCCGGGCGCTTGCGAGACCGCGTTGTGAGACTCATTGCCGCCGTGGCCATTCTATTCATCGCTGCGCAAGCCTTCGCCCTGCCGCCTCAGAGCTCCGCAGCCAAGGATGTTGTCGGTGACTGGCAGGGAACGCTCCGCGCCGGCCGCAACGAGCTGCACCTGGTGGTGCACATCACCAAGGACTCGCACGGATTTCTGACCGCGACGATGGACAGCATCGATGAAGGCGCCATCGGCATCCCCATTACGGAAATTACCTTCGAGGATTCCAAGCTGACCTTCAGCGTCGATTCCATCCAGGGCAATTACCAGGGCCAGGCCAACTCCGACCTCACCTCGATTTCCGGGAGTTGGGCGCAGGCGGGCAACACCCTGCCTCTTAACTTGAAGCGCGCGGCCCCTGCCGCCAAGCCCGATCAGAAACCCGACAAGTAGCGCGAAAGCGCTGGTCCAGCGTACCCCATCTTTCCCGAAACAATTAGGGAGTGCGATGCGTCATTTTACGGACTGCGCTTTCGGCGCGCCTGGACGTCAGCCTGCTACGTGCTGGCAGCAAGGTGCCAGCCAGGGAAAGTAGGAGCAAGCTCCCGCACCCCAAATCGACATGAGTTTACATGCTTCTGAATAATGCCCGAGCCTGTGACAGGCCAGGCGGTGCTATTGTCAACCACAGAATATGGACGATGACCCCATTTATCAGACAAATTATCCGGAGTATAGAGAATTTTGGCCAAATTCGCTGGCATGGTCAATCCATCAACCGAGGGAACAGCGGCTATTCGGCGCAGTACCATCACCAGATGGGCCAAAGACTCAAAGTCACGCAATGCAAGTGTTTTGTTTTCTTGGCGGTACTTTGCGCCCCGGCGTCTTTGCGAAAGCTGTATTTTTGCAGCGAGGGAAAAAGTGCGGACCACCCATGCGGTGGTCCGCGCAAATTCCTTGCTCTTCAATCAGCATCAATCAGCACACCAAAATTCTTCCACTTGAAGTGGGGCATCCCCCTGCCGAGCAAGTGCGATACTAGATCCTGCTTACCGTAGTGGCGCTGTCTACTGTAATGTCGATCTCTGAGCCGTCGCCCGAAGGCTTTGATCAACCATTCGGCGGCCGGTCCGATACCAGGACTTTGGCGGAATCCATCGGACTCCTGGCATCGGAGAAAATGCCGCTACAAAAACCAAACTGCACCACTGACATGCTTACGCCACCACCCCATCAACTACTGGGTTGCGTGTGCTTGTTGTTCTTGCTCTTGACCTCGAGGGAAGCCACATTAACGGTGGTACTGTTCTGCATGGTACCACCCACCTTGGCTTTCACTTTCTTCCTCGGCTCAGCGGGATTCTCGCGCATCGCCTCGCTGGCCTTGAGGTTGCCTTCGTTATCAAACTGCACCACCTGGCCGTTTCCCATGGCCAAACCGAAGTTCTGCGTTGAGGCGGTGGGAGTGCATTTCTTAATTGCGGAGTTCATTCGGTCTTCCTGCTCCATCCGCGCCTGGTCCTGCGAGTCGGTCATGCCCGTATTTCCCGTGGGAGGACCATTCACATCACGGCTGGGAGCGGAGCTGGACGCTCCACTCGAGCTCTGTCCGGACTGAGGTGCGGGATCGGCTGGACCGGC
>JASHSC010000694.1 GCA_030036915.1 Terriglobia bacterium | reverse complement strand
GATACGAATCCAGTGAGATCGTGGTGGCGCGCCGTCATTACCCGCAGCCGCAATACGTGCTATTTGACGGCTGCTCGCTTCCCTTCCCGGATCAGAGTTTCGACCTGGTGTTTTCCAACGCCGTAATTGAGCATATCTTGGGGCCGGACCGCCAGCAGGCATTCGCGCGGGAGATCATGCGCGTTGGCAAGAGCTGGTTTGTTACCACTCCGAATTATTGGTACCCTTTCGAAACTCATCACCACCTGCCGTTTTTCCAATTTCTGCCGCGGCCCGTCCAGATGCGCTACAACCGTTGGCTGGGCACGCATATTCCCAAAGGCACCGTCCAGGAACTGGGGCTGCTTTCCGCGCGGCAGTTGCACCGGTTATTTCCCACCAGCGAGATTGCAAGAGTCAGGGTCACGTTTTGGCCGGAAACAATAGTGGCATTTTACCTCCACCCCGAACGCCCGCGCGTCAATTCACCAACGGGAAAATGGAAAGAAGCGAGTTTTTCCGAGGTCAGGGGTTAGCGGGTTTCTTTGGGAGGCACCCAGAAGAGTTCCGTGCGCAGGGCTTCCTTGTCAAATCCGCGGCGGTGCAAAATGCCTTTGCCGTTCTCAATCATCTGAGGGTGACCGCAGAGGTAAACCGTGGTGTTTTGGGGTTCGAGGCTCATCTGGTCGATATATTTCCGCAATACGTCCTCGATGCGCCCCACCTCCCCCTTCCATTCCGGATCTTCCCAAGGCCTACTGATCACAGGGATGTAATCGAACCACGCAAACTCGCCGGCAAGAGCTTCCAGTTCCTCCCGGTAGGCAAATTCCCAGGAACGGCTGGCGGCTTGCACTAGAATAACCTGGATGCCAGGACTCTGCCCCTGCCTCGCCTGGCGGGCCAACGATCGCGCCATGCTGACGTAGGGAGCGACGCCGGTCACCGTGCAAACCAGCAGATGCTTCGTGTGGCCGCTTTTGTGCTCGAGGGTAAAGCTCCCCCTGGCTTGGCGCCTCATCAAAAGCGTGTCGCCCACCTGTCGATGATAAAGCGGAGGCGTGACCCGGCCTCTCATCACCAGTTCAAACAGGAATTCCACTTCCGGTTCGTGCGGGCTCGAGCAGATGGAGTACGATCGCTCCACCACTTTGCCGTCCTCCTCGATTCCCAATGTCGCGTACTGGCCCGGCTTAAAAGTGAAGGCATGCTCAGGACGAACCCGGATGGACCACAAATCCTCGGTATGGTCCTTGCGGAAGATGATCTTGGCTTTCTGAAATCTTTCGGCCGATACCCTCATGGGGCTTGGTTTCGTTCCTTTCGAATACTCATCCATTGTGGAGCACGCTGTTCCGTGAGGCCTGAACCATCAGCCACGCAGTCGTAACTCCACGCATTCTGAAGAGTGGCTTACGCTTCCAGAATCTCAGAACTCCAGACATTGGTCAACTGGCGGGAGAATTGCACGGGAGAACTTGCGGCTCCGCAACGAATGCCGAGTGCGGCGTGCAGAGCCACAAAATCAATGCCCCGGCGTGCCCGTGGAAAATTGGTGGAATTGCCAGAAGAAAATCACGCTAACCCAGATCAGGCTGATCACCACGCTGAGAGCGAAGATCCTGCCGAAGAATTTGTCTGTGACTTGTTTGTTCCAAGCCCGATAAGAAACAATAACCAGCAATAAACCGGTGAGATATGCGAAGCCGTGCAGTGGCGTCTCCAGGGGCGCGGAAGGTTTTCCGGTGAGAAATCGGAACATTGCCGCGAGGTCGGAGAAGAGCCCGCCGGTTAAAAGGCTGAAGAGTATCCAGATGATGGGTGCCACCATTCCCAACATATAAGGGAATTTGTCATCGCCAAAGAAAACCATCACCGCGATAACTACAAAGATGGCGGACATCAGCAACTCACGGATGAAAAGCTCCGGAAGGGCAAAAGCGCCCGCAACCGCCAGGACCAAAGTCAGAAAGGCAGCAAGGAACACACCTCGGTCAGACATCGTTGCACTCCTTATGTTAGCGCTTGAGTCGAGCCTCTCGCTGCCAGCACCGGTCCCCCGCCGGTTGCGACGGGGGGTTCCACGGGCATTGTGGCAACGTTGAGCTCGTTGGCCGAAACTTGAATCGAATTACGGAAAAGGCGAGCCCAGTATACCACACGGAATCAAACTGAAAAGGAAAACGAACGAGGGCAGGTCGCGAGACCAAGGCCGCCGCAAGAATTTACACGCAGCATCCGAAAGCGACGACTGCACAAGAGATTGAGAAAATAGAAGGTGCCGTGAGTTCGAATCCTTGCGAAACAGCAAGCCCGCGATTATTCGGTCTCAGAACAAGATTGTTGCTGGAAAAAGTTGCAGCGGCCACGGGTCGATTCCCACCACTGTTTGAGCGAGGGGCTGACCTCCGGCTTCGAGGGCAACTGTATCAAGTAGGCCCGGAGCATCGTCAAAAAGGTGCCTTTCTCAAGAAGCTCACCATTCCGCATATCGCGTCCGAGGGCTTGCCTGGCTGGCACGGGCAAACCCTGAAACCGCGCCTTGAGAGAGTCCAGCGCCACGGAGTCAACATCAACCTTCAGCGCCTTAACCTGCATCAGGACGGAATTCAGCTTGTCAAGGCCGTCCGGCTGGCCGTGATTAATCCCGTCCTCCACCAGCGCGGCAATTTTGGGCTTCTCGATTCGACGGCCCAGGCGCCGTGCCGCGAGCATGGCGACTTCCCGATCGTTCCCCTCATATGACCCGTCGGAAAATTCTGCGGCTTCAATCACAATCTTCGGCGTTCGCACAATGCTCGAAGCATCCGCCAGGGGCATGCCGGCAGCGTCCTGAGGAGAATTGAAGCAGGAGTTGCCGCCTGCCCCCACAACGCCTTCGTCATCCTCGCCTGGGACGGGGAATTCAAGCTTGATATTGGTGACCGTCGCAGGAGAAATGAAGTGACCTGACCAGGTGCCTAGGCTGTGGAGACGGCATCGTCCCGCTCCGTCAAAAACTGAGGCCACGAAGGCGTCCACAGCATTCGGCGAAATGTTGTGCACCGTCAGCAAATACTGCGCCCTGTCCTGGTCCACACCTTGAACAACGAGCGATGGGGTTTCATTCACAACTTCAGGCGGCGCGGCGCCCAGAGCCTTGGCCGAAACGATCTTCAACTGAAATGGAATGAACCCATAGCGGGGGAGCCGGGTGACCCTGACCGCCTCACCGGGACGCATGAGGTAGTCGCCCAGCGCCGTCCATTTCCTCGAACTGACAGGGCTCCAGCTCAACCACACCTTTGCCCTTATTGCCTCTCCCTGAATCCAATATTGGATTTCCAAACCCGCGTGAGGATTTCGATTCGTACCTCTTTCATCGTCAAGTTTGGAGCTGTAATTGACGGCATAGTTTTCGCCGGGGACCTCAGGGAGACTTTCGTAATCCGGCGCCTGCTTCGCCTGGGAGATCTCAAGCATCCACTGATGAGGATCAAAGCCGCCGGGCTGCCGGGCCGGGACGTCGAATGCCGTGGAGATAAGGAGCAATCCCAGACCAAGTGCCAGCCACTTAATTCTCATCGCCAAGACCTTCTGCTTTGATGATCCAGGGATTAGATTGCTAAGTACAAGGTCTTCGTTGCCGGAGGCTCCTGAGGGGTTGCATCACTTAAAACGTGGTGGGGCCACGATGATTTCTGCAACCTGCGATGAGCGGCATCGCGGCTGCGATTCCAGCCGCACTGTGTCGGTGGATTGCTTCGGCCAAAGGGTTGTAATAAACTGAAGTCCGCCTGTCTTCAACCCGCGCCTGTAGCTCAGATGGATAGAGCGGCAGACTTCGAATCTGTAGGTCGGGAGTTCGAGCCTCCCCAGGCGCGCCAAAAGTCCCACCGGTTCAATTGATTAGAGAAGACCACGGCCTACCGATTGGTAGGGGCCAATTCACTCTGACCACCGTCACTGACCACTTCTCGGCGATTCGTCATCTGTTCGAATGCCCTCGTCCCTTGGAAATCACACCTGTAAGACAAAACGATCAACTCTCTCGACTAATGTATTCTGACAATAAGTCGATAATACATTTGGATCAAATTAGCGACCGTTGGCCTTCTAAGTTCAAAAGTCCACACTCCCCCACTCTGGGCCAGCGGTCTGATTATATTGGCGATGGGTTACCTTGATGCTCCTTGCTCATCGGGTTGCTTGGGACTTTCGCTGGTTCCGGGCGAGGCGAGGGAAAGGTTTCTATCCATACCACCACAGGCAGAACAGGGACTCCCATCAAGGTGTTTTCCCGTTCCACCGCAAAGCAGGCACTGGCCATTCATGGGAACGGCCATTCGCTGCTTCCTGGATAGGACATAAGTATTTTCAAGGGTATTTGAAAGGATTTATATACTTGATTCCCTTTATGCAACAATTTGGTTTGCAAAGATATTAACGAGGCGTATAATCCCCGCGAGCAGGAAAAGGGATGTGAGGAAGCGCGAAGGCAATGCCCAGCCGGTGTGCTAGCCCCGGCACCGCTTGTTTTTACCACCAAGGGAATCAAGTATATAAATCCCTATTTGAAAGGTCAGTCCATGGCCATCTTTCTTGAGAATCGGTGTGGAATAGGAGACTCAGCAGACTGGTGGTTGCAGAACTGGCCTGATATTGACCACAGACTGACTTCGCCAAAAGATTTGGTGTTTTGTGCTTTCGTATTCGATTTCTCGTTTGTATGGGCTGCAAGGATCAAACTTCGGAGCAGGAATCAGCGCCGCAATCTTTTCGAGACTCCAATCATGATCGCTCGGGCCGGCTTCCATTGCGGTTGCGCATCTGAGGGTTTGGTGAGTTCTGGCAAACATCTTGGGCAGGACGCATGAATCATGAAGCAAAACCCGCTCGGGACTCGATTAGCCAACTGCTTCCTTTCACCCTCGACGGAAGAAAATGTGCGCTCGACGTGCGCGTGGTTGACCGAATCATTCCGTTGGTCGAGGTGACGCCCCTCCCGAACTCGCCGGAAATCGTCCTCGGCTTGGTTAATGTGGGAGGCCAGATCGTTCCGGTCGTGGACCTGCGGCAAAGGCTCGGCTTACCACAGGCAGAGGCCGAGCTTAGCGCCCGGCTAATTATCGCCAGAACTGCAAAACGGGCCGTCGCTCTTCCTGTGGATTCGGTTGACGGGGTGATCGAGCGGTCTGCAGGCGATGTAACGGAGCCGGGCAAGGTCATTCCCGGCACCCAATTACTCAAGGGGTTCACGAAACTGGATGGAAGTATTTTGCTGATTCACAACCTTGAAGCGTTTCTCTCACTTGAGGAGGAGAGCCGGTTGAGGGAGGCGTTAGACGTGAATGGGATATCGAAAAGATGATCAACCTCCCGGAGCATTTGCTTTCGCAGCTCAGTGAACTGGTCACTTCGCGATTTGGTCTGCACTTTCCTAGGGAACGTTGGCCGGAGTTAGAGCGTCGCGTGGGGAGCGCCTTGAAGGAAATCGGCTACGGCGACATGGAATCGGCGATTCGGGAACTATTGGAAGTAGCATGGACGCGAAGCCAAGCTGAGGCGCTCGTAGACCACCTGAGCGTGGGAGAGACGTACTTTTTCCGCGAGCCGCGTGCTTTGGAGGTTTTTGAAAATCACATCCTTCCGTCCCGGATTCGAGACCGCAAGGAAGGCCAGGAAATTAAGATTTGGAGCGCGGGATGCGCGAGCGGGGAAGAGCCATACTCCATTGCCATTCTTCTCAAGAAAAATAGCCCATTATGGACGGGTAGGACTGTCAGTATCCTCGCTACGGACTTGAATTCGCGGTCGCTCCGGCGCGCGTCCGCAGGCGTCTACGGCGAATGGTCTTTCCGCGGTGCTCCGTCCTGGTTGAAGGAGAACTACTTTGTCAGGACCTCCAACGGTCATTGGGCGCTTGTTCCAGCCCTCAGGAGTACGGTCGTCTTCTCTTGCCGCAATCTCGCAGAGGATGTTTATCCGAACGGGATGGACATGATCCTGTGCCGAAACGTCCTAATGTACCTTTCGCCGGAGTCAAGAAAGCGCGTTGTGCAAAACCTGCATCGCTCCCTGATCCCGGGAGGGTGGCTGATCGTCAGTCCGGCCGAAACCTCACTTACTCTTTATTCGGACTTCAGCTCGGTAAGTTTCGAGGGCATCACCCTTTACAAGAAAACAACTGAGAGTGACCCTCAGGTCCAAACTTGCATTATCGAACGGTGCGACCCAAGCCCAATTCGACTTGATCCATCTGAAGGATCAAAGCAAGACCACACCTGGAGAGGAGTAGAAGAGGTTGGTTTCTGCCCTGCGGAGCCCGGCGTTGCCGAAGCGAGTCCAGCTTCGGAAACCGTTCCAAGGCTTCGGACAGCCGGTGAGCATGAAATGGCCACGAGAGCAATTGGCGCCTTGCCATCCTCTGAACCGACCGATGCTGCAGCTATGCTCCTCCAAGCGCGCCTTTACGCCAATCAAGGAAGGCTCGCGGAGGCGCTCGAGTGGTGTGAAAAGTCGCTCGCGGCGGACAAAACTGACGCACGGGCCCACTATCTTCACTCAACAATTCAGCAGGCTCAAGGTTCATTGGAGGAAGCTCGGGCTTCGCTGAAGCTAACGATCTACCTGAGTCCTGAGTTCACCCTGGCTCATTTCAGCTTGGGCAATTTGGCGCGCGTGCAAGGCAAATCAAAGGAATCGCGGAAGCATTTTCAAAATGCGCTGGCACTGCTCGGTCGATATCGAGAGGAGGACGTCGTGCCCGAGTCCGAGGGAATCGCCGTCGGCCGACTCCGGGAGATTATCGCCCGGCAAATGCCAGGGGATGCGAGCGACGATGAGCGAGAGAGCTTACCGTCTGCAGTGGCTGCCGGACATGCCAGAACACACTTCTCTTCGAGTGAGGATTCTCGATGAAGTACGAAAGCGGAAAACGCGAGCGAACAGGTGTTGATGATACCACCCGGCCAATCCGGAGCGGCATTGATTGGGCCGAAATTCAGCGCCGTCTGCAAGAGTCTCAAGCTGCAGTTGAACAGAGATTGAATCCGGGGCCCCATGAAAAGCGAAAGATTCTTCGGGCACGCGCGAAACTGCTTGCGCGCGAATTTGATGACCGGGAACACGTTGCAGATTCGTTGGAAGTTGTCGAGTTTCTCCTGGCCTCCGAGCGCTACGCCGTTGAATCCACCTTCGTTCGTGAGATCTATCCGCTGAAGGACTACACTCCGTTGCCCTGCACGCCGCCTTTTGTAGTGGGTATCGTCAACGTGCGGGGCCAAATCCTGTCGGTGATTGACATTAAGAAGTTCTTCGATCTGCCCGAGAGGGGCCTGACGGACCTCAATAAGGTCATTATCCTCGAGGCTCCCCGCATCGAACTGGGCGTCCTCGCCGATGCGGTTGTGGGTGTGCGGCGGGTGGCGCTCGGGGACCTCCAACCATCGCTTCCTACGCTCACAGGGATTCGCGTTCAATATCTGAAGGGCGTAATGGAAGACTCGATGGTGGTTCTCGACGCCGAAAGACTCCTTTCGGACAGCAGCATTATCGTGGATGAAGATTCCAGGCGCGTACCTTAAAAGGCTGAAGCTCCATTTTGGGGGAAACGTATGAAACGGTCGATTGGCAGCAAAATTGGGGGCAGTTTCGCCGCTGTATTGGTGGTGTCGATTGTTGTAGGAGCGTTGTCTTACGACAGCACGAATAAGCTCATCGACGCGGCCGACTGGGTAACGCACACCCATCAAGTGGGAGACGCCCTGGGTGATCTCCTCTCCACTATGGACAACGCGGAAACAGGGCAACGGGGTTACGTCATCACAGGCGCGGAGCGCTACTTGGAGCCTTACCAGGGCTCCCGCGACACGGCCGATCAGAAACTGAAAGACCTGCGGGACCTGACGTCAGACAACCCCATCCAGCAGAAAAGACTCGACGCTCTTGAGCCGCTTGTGGCAAGCAAGTTCGCCGAGTTGCAGGAGGTTATTGATCTGCGCAGAGATAAGGGATTCGCACCAGCATCGCAGGAGGTGCTGACCGACAGGGGCAAGAAGGAAATGGATGAGATTCGGAAACTGGTAAATGACATGCGCACAGAAGAAACCAATCTACTCGCGCAGCGATCATCGGAGGAAAAGGACCGTGGCCGCCGGACCGAGAGGGCCATTGTTTTCGGCAGCTTATTTTTATTAGGGCTGGTCATTGCGGTCGGCGTCTTCCTTACCCGAAACATTGCCGGCCCTTTGCGTAGCATTTCCGAGGCGGCGCAGCGGGCTGCGGCCGGTGACGTGGCAGTCGATTTGCCATTGGATGCCCGGCAAGACGAGGTTGGTATTCTGGCGCGAAGTTTCGTCGAACTGACGGCGTCCCTGCGCACGATGGCTGAGGCGACGCACAAAATCGCAGCGGGCGATTTGACCGTTGAAGTGAAGCCCAGATCCTCCCAGGATGTGCTGGGCGCCGCCTTTGTGAGCATGAGAGATAAGTTGCGAGGCGTGACGGGCGAGATGAAGGAATCCGTGAACGTGCTCTCCACCTCGGCGCAACAGATTGTGGCCACCACGGCCCAAGTAGCGGCGGGAGCGGCGGAAACCGCGACCGCGGTAAGTGAAACCACCACGACCGTGGAAGAGGTGAAGCAAACAGCTCAGCTCGCCGCGCAGAAAGCCAAATCCGTGTCCGAGAACGCCCAGAAGGCTGCACAGGTTGCTCAAAGCGGCAAGAAATCTATGGAGGAATCCGTCGATGGCATGAAGCGCATTCGAGAGCAGATGGAATCGGTCGCTGAAAGCATTGTGCGGCTCAGCGACCAAGGGCAGGCCATCGGAGAGATTATGATCACTGTCAACGACCTCGCCGAGCAGTCAAACTTACTGGCTGTCAACGCCTCGATCGAAGCAGCTAAGGCGGGCGAGCATGGCAAGGGCTTTGCCGTGGTGGCGCAGGAAGTGCGGACCCTGGCTGAGCAGTCCAAGCAGGCAACGGCCCAGGTTCGGAGCATCCTGAGCGACATTCAAAAGGCGACCACCGCCGCCGTGATGGCTACCGAACAAGGTAGCAAGACTGTGGAGGCGGGCGTAAAACAATCCATCCTGGCAGGAGAGTCCGTGCAAAAGCTGACCGATAGCATCGCCGAGGCTGCGCAGGCCGCCACCCAGATCGCTGCTTCCAGTCAACAGCAGATGGTTGGCATGGACCAAGTGGCGCAGGCAATGGAGAGCATCAAGACCGCAAGCGCTCAGAACGTCGCCAGCACCCGGCAAACTGAGAGTGCCGCGCAGAACATGAAGGAACTAGGCCGGAGACTGGCCGAACTCGTGTCAGTTTATAAGGTGTAAGGGCCGAAAATGGACGCAAAAGACCAAGAACTCTTGACCAGACTCCTTGCCACCTTCAAGGTTGAGGCGCAGGAGCACATCGATGCCATGTCTACCGGCCTTGTTGAGCTGGAGAAGACGAGCACGACCGAAAGGCAGATGGAAGTTATTGAGGCGGTCTTCCGCGAGGCACACAGTTTGAAGGGCGCGGCCCGGGCCGTTAACCTGACCAAGGTCGAAACTATCTGCCAATCCTTAGAAAGCGTTTTTTCAAAACTGAAGACGCGCGCGCTCACACTATCTCCCGAGCTGTTCGATAGCCTGCATGAGATGATTTCAAATACTGCTGGGGAAGCCTCCGTCGATCACTCGCGGCTCTCCAAGCCTGCGTCGGAGGTGAGCGTTCCCCTTCCCCTTCCCACAACGCAGCCATCCGCGCTGCCGCTTCGACCGCCTGGCGGCATCCCTCTTGCCCGTGCGACTGCTGTGCAAACCTCTGTTCCCGACGAGCGACAGGCCTTGCCCGATACCGTAAGGGTTTCGAGCTCAAAGCTGGACTCGCTTCTCCGGCAGGCTGAGGAACTGATTTCGACGAAGATCACCGGCGCCCATCGCGTGGCTCAGATGAAGGAGGTCGCTGCCACTCTGGCGCGGTGGGAGAAAGAGTGGAGCAAGGTGCGACCTCACGCGCGTGCCCAGCAACGCTTCGTCGAGGCCGGAAGCACGGGTATTAGGAACGCGGGCTCCATCGGGCAGGTGAATGCCAGGGAGATGGACAGTATCCTCACGTTTCTTGAGTGGAATGAGAAGGCACTGCAATCGATGAGGAAGCAGATTGCGAGCATCACGAGTGAGCTTGGAATCGACTATCGATCCCTGGAACGGAAAGCAAGCGATCTCCTGGAAGACGCCAAACGAGCGTCCATGGTCCCCTTCTCTGTGCTCCTCGGCCTGTTCCCCAAACTCGTGCGCGATTTGTGCCGGGACTGTGGAAAAGATGCGGACCTAACGATTGAGGGTGGCGATATTGAAGCTGATCGGCGGATTCTCGAAGAAATGAAGGACCCCATGATTCACCTGATCCGGAATTGCGTCGATCACGGTATCGAGATGCCCCATGAGCGGGCGCGCACTGGGAAGCCGCGGCGCGGCACCATTACCGTCACGATCTCTCCCAAAAGAAGCGATAAGGTTGAAATCGTTGTTTCCGATGACGGGGCAGGCGTCAACACCAGAAAACTGGGGGAGGCGGGCATCAGGCTGGGTCTTGTGTCTCGCGAGGATGTGGAGAACATGGACCCACAAGAGGTGATCTCTCTCGCATTCCAGTCGGGCCTCTCGACCAGTCCTATCATCACGGAGGTCTCAGGCCGTGGCCTTGGTCTAGCCATCGTTCGAGAGAAAGCCGAGCGAATGGGCGGAACAGCCATCGTTGAAAGCAGGCTGGGCGCAGGTACCACATTCCGGCTCCTCCTGCCTCTCACCCTCGCTACCTTTCGCGGCGTAGTGGTTCGTGCGCATGAAAGACTCTTTGTCCTGCCCACTATGTATGTCCAGCGTGTGCTCAGAATCGGGTGGGATGAAATCAAGACGGTCGAGAACCGGGAGACCGTCCAGGTGAGAGGGCGAGCCCTTTCCTTGGTCCGGCTGCGCGACGTGTTGGAACTCGGTGCGGCAGGTTCACCACCCGACCGCAAAGGGAAGTTGGCCCTTCTAGTTCTTGTGTGGGGAGGGCAGGAACTGGCCCTCGTGGTCGACGAAATCTTGAACGATCAAGAGGTCCTGGTTAAGGGATTAGGTAAGCAACTCCGTCGCGTGCGGAATGTAGCCGGCGCCACGATTCTCGGAAACGGTAAGGTTGTGCCCGTGCTGAACATCGCCGACCTCTTTCTGTCGGCAGTCAACGTCAGGGCGATCACTCCAACCGCCAAAGGCGAAGAGCAACCCAAATCAGTACTGGTCGCGGAAGATTCCATCACAGCCCGGACGCTGCTGAAAAGCATTCTGGAGTCCGCCGGATATCGCGTCAAGACTGCGGTCGACGGCGCCGAGGCCCTTGCGGAGCTGGGCAGTGAAAAATTCGATTTGGTAGTCTCCGATGTCGAAATGCCCAGGATGAACGGTTTCGACCTCACTGCCAAAATTCGCGGCGACCGCAAGCTTTCGGAATTGCCCGTCGTGCTGGTGACGGCTCTTGAATCCCGGCAGGACCGCGAGCGGGGAATCGATGTAGGAGCAAACGCCTACATCGTAAAGAGCAGCTTTGACCAAAGTAATTTGCTGGACGTCGTCGGACAATTGATATGACACCTGTTACAGGAGGCAATCGCTTGATCCGAGTGCTCGTGGTTGAGGACTCACCAGTTGTCAGACAGTTTCTCGTTCACATTCTTGGGTCTGACCCGGAACTCCAAGTGGTAGGGACCGCGGCCGATGGCGAGGCAGCCGTGGAGGCCGTGGCATTGACCAGGCCGGATGTCGTGACTATGGACGTTCACATGCCCAAGATGGACGGGTACGAAGCCGCGCGCCAAATCATGGAGAGGCATCCCACGCCCATCATCGTGGTAAGCGGCACACCCGATAGCGCCGAAACCACCAAGGCTTTTCGGGCCGTGGAAGCTGGCGCTCTCGCTGTGCTTGAGCGGCCGGCGGGATTCGGTCACCCTGAACAGGAGGCAAGTGCGGCCAATCTGGTTCGAACCGTCAAGCTGATGGCGGAAGTAAAGGTCATCAGAAGGTGGCCCCGCGCCCGGCCCTCCGACATAGCTCCTCCCCTTTCGACTCGCTCCTATATCAAGCTTCCGCCGACTGACATTGCTGTCGTCGCCATCGGGGCGTCCACCGGCGGTCCCCCCGTGCTCCAGACTATTCTTTCCCAGCTTGAGCCAAGCTTCCCCGTTCCGGTACTGGTGGTTCAGCACATTGCGACGGGTTTTACCGAAGGGTTTGTTGAATGGCTGGGGCAGTCGTCCAAGCTGCCGGTACAGCTTGCTGCTCAGGGCGAAGATATCCTTCCCGGTCGCGTCTATGTGGCTCCGGAGGCTTTTCACCTGAAGGTCGCACACGGTCGCAAGGTGTGCCTGAGCTCCGAGGAACCGGAAAACGGTTTGCGCCCTTCGGTTGCCGCCCTTTTTCGGTCGGTGGCGAAAGTTTATGGCCGACAGGCAACGGGCATCCTGCTGACCGGCATGGGAAAGGATGGAGCCGAAGAGTTGAGGCTGATGAGGGAGCAAGGTGCGTTGACCATCGCACAAGACCGGGAGAGTTCAATCGTGCATGGTATGCCTGGCTACGCAATCAGCTTGGGCGCCGCTGCCTATGTGCTTCCGCCTGAGAGGATCCCGCTGGCGCTCAAGGATCTGGTGGCGGGCGCGCGTCGCAATGGTGTCTGCGCAATACACTCGCCCGATAAGTGTGTCGAAGGTGCCTAAGCCATTTTCCGGCGCCTGGAAGGACAGTGGGAATGAATAACCCTAAACTGCAAGCTGACAACCCCATCGAAGTCCTCATCGCTGAGGACAGCCCAACCCAGGCCGAGCAGCTATGCTATTACCTCGCCGCGCATCAATACGCCGTCACAGTCGCAAGAAACGGCAAGGAGGCCCTGGCTGCTGTCCTGGCACGCAGACCCGCCATGGTGATCAGCGACGTGGTGATGCCCGAGATGGACGGGTACACACTATGCCGAGAGATCAAGTCCCGCCCGGCATTAAGCGACCTTCCGGTGATCCTTCTGACTTCTCTTTCGAAGCCTGAGGACGTCCTTAAGGGCCTGGCGTGCGGCGCGGACAATTTCATCCGCAAGCCGTACGATAGCAAATACCTGCTGGCGCGTGTCGAGTACATTCTTAACAATCTGGAGCTGCGCAAGACGGAACGGGTGCGGCCGGGGGTGCAACTCTCCTTCGGAGGCCAACAATATTACATCACGGCCGAAAAGCAACAAATTCTGGATCTTCTGATTTCCACCTTCGAGGGAGCTGTCCAAATCAACGAAGAGCTCGAAAAGAAACAGGAGAAGCTCGAAGCCGCGAACCGGGAGCTGGAAGCGTTCTCAGCCTCGGTTTCACACGACCTTCGCGCGCCGCTTCGCAAAATCAGCATGTTCGCCTCGATGCTGGCAGAGGACCACGCCCCAGCGCTCGGACCTGAAGCGCAGATCCACTTACAGCGTATCAAGGAGGGCATCCTCAGAATGGATCAAATGATCGATGATCTGCTTAGACTGGCGAGGCTTGGGCGACAGGAGCTCCAGCTCCGTCAGACAGATTTGAACGAGCTAGCGGAGAGCACCCGGCGGGAGTTGGACGGAGACTTGGCAGGCCGTCAAATCGAATGGCGAATCGGCAGATTACCGACAGTCGATTGCGACCGTGGGCTGATGAAATCAGTGTTCGCCAACTTGCTCTCCAACGCTGTTAAATACACTAGCCGGCGTGATCGAGCGCTCATCGAGATCGATCAGACGAGCATTGGAGGCGAGGTTGTGGTCTTCGTCCGCGACAACGGCGCCGGTTTCGACCCCGCTCATACGCAAAAGCTTTTTGGAATTTTCCAACGCCTTCATCGGCAAGACGAATTTGAGGGAACAGGCGTGGGCTTAGCTACTGTTCAACGCATCATCCAGAAGCACGGGGGGCGCGTCTGGGCGGAAGCAGATGTCGACAAAGGAGCCACTTTTTTCTTCACTCTCCGGACGCTGGCTGCAAATGGCAATCAGCCCCGCGAGGCCGCTGCTCATGAGGTAGCCTTCGAACGTATCTGACCGCGTCTGGCTTATAACTTGTTATTGGTCTATCTGCTCTGATGTGCCAAATGCATTTCGGGTCCCGTTACTTTTCGCAGACACAAGTCCACCGCCTTCCCGGCAGGAGATCTGAGAAGGATTGCAGAGGGTCGGGACGCGCAGGCTAGCCTGGGTACAATTAATGCTTGCCGAGCTTATCGGCCATCGACAATAACAGCCTGCGGTTTGTGCTCGACATGGAGTCAAAAGCCTTAATCAGTCTTTTGACCGCCTTGCCCAGGTTCACCTGCTCGGGGACCTTGGGTGCGGAGGGTTTTCCCTCACCTTGGAAGAACAGTTGATAGGGTTCGATTTCCAATGCTTTGGCAAATTTTTCCAGAGTCGCCAGTGAGGGTGCTGTGTATCCGCCTTCAACACGGGAGATGTACGAGCGCAGGAGACCGGACCGCCTTTCGATGTCGCCTTGCGATAGACCTTTGATTTCGCGCAATTGCCTTAATCGTTTGCCAACGTCCATTTAGCAATTAGAACAGATTCGAATACTCATGTCAACCGGATTAACATAATCCCTTAACGCCTTTTCAAATCTATAAAGATGCCTGATTTGTGCTTTCTGATATAGGTAGCTCCCCCCTGCGCTCAGGCAAAACCCCTCTGCGATTCGCGGGAACCTATCACTGCGTGTTTGCTGCGCGCGCGAGTTCTGCAGCCAGCCATTCAAGCATGAACAACGCGAGCGTGCTGGATGGCGCTTCCTGCAATTCCGGAATCAGAATTCCGAAGTCGGAATGTTCGAGAAGGGCGCGATCA
>JASHSC010000693.1 GCA_030036915.1 Terriglobia bacterium | reverse complement strand
TGATAGTCGAGGACGACGCGCAGGACGGCCTGGACCACGTGGATGGGCACCGCACCGTGGCGCTCGCCGTCAGCCCCTACATTCGCCGCGGATCCATCGACTCCACTTTTTACTCTCAATGCAGCATGGTGAAAACCATCGAGATGATATTGGGCCTGCCCCCGATGTCGATCTTTGATTTGATCGCCACCGACATGCGCAACAGCTTCCAGAGCAAGCCGGACTACACACCCTATGTCGCGATCGAGCCGCAGTATTCGATTTACCAGTTGAACCCGCCGCTCTCATCCCTCAAGGGCCCGGCGCGCGAGGCGGCGATTGCTTGCATGCACATGAACTTTCGCGAGCCCGACGACGTCCCCACGGATATCCTGAACGCCATCCTCTGGCATGACACGATGGGATGGGGCACTCCGGTTCCGGTCATTCGCAGAATCGCATTCACCCCGCAGTACGCGCAGTCCGAGCGTGAGCCGCACGGTGACTGAGCGCTTGCCAATAGCTTTCTGGCGCAGGCTTGTGGTACCATTTTCTCTGCCATAAAGTCATTCTCGCGCAACCTCTAACCCTTGTTTGGACCGGGTTGCCTTGGGGGACACAGCAACAAAATTGAAAGGACGGCGTTTTTATGTCAGGCCACTCAAAGTGGGCAACAATTAAACACAAAAAGGGTGCGGCGGACGCTCGCCGCGGAAAAATCTTCACCAAGATCATCAAGGAAATGACGGTCGCTGCCCGAATCGGCGGAGGCGACCCGGACGCGAATCCCCGCCTGCGCACGGCCGTTGCCGCCGCCAAGGCAGAGAATATGCCGGCGGACAACATCAAGCGCGCAATTCAGAAGGGCACGGGCGAACTGCCCGGAACCACCATTGAAGAAGCCGTTTACGAGGCTTACGGGCCCGGCGGCGTCGCCATGATTGTAGAGGTAACCACCGACAATAAGAATCGGACCACCTCCGAAATTCGTCACCTTTTTTCCAAGCACGGGGGGGCGTTTGGAGCTTCCGTGGCCTGGATGTTCAGCAAAAAAGGGTACGTGGTGGTGGAGAAAGACAAGGCGGATGAGGAAAAGCTCCTTGAAATCATCACTGATGCCGGTGCCGACGACATGAACGATGATGGCAGTAACTGGGAGATTCTTTCCGCGCCGGACAAATTCCAGGCCGTGCTTGATCGCCTGAAAGAGGCGCAAATTTCCCCCGCGGCAGCGGAAATCTCCATGGTGCCGCAGAATTATGTGAAGCTCACGGGAAAGCAAGCGGACCAGATGCTGCGCTTGATGGATGAGTTGGAAGATCACGAGGACGTTTCGCACGTTTATGCAAACTTCGACATTGAAGAGGCGGAAATGGCTACGCTCACGCAGAGTCGGTGAGGGGGAGCGTAAAGGAGGTCAATTCGCCATCGCGTCCAGATCCAAGGTTTTCCGTCTGTTCACCTCATGGATAGCGGCCGCATTCCTAGCGCTCCTTTCAGGTGTTTATCCCCTAAACGCCCAGCAGAGCCCATCCGTTCCGCAGCTCACCTTCACTCGTACTCTTAAGGGCAGCTCTCCGGAATACATCGCTCTGAGCGTCGATGCCAATGGCAAGGGCGCATATGATTCCCACAGCCTGAAGGACGCTCCCTCTCCCCACCCGATCCAGATCTCCGAGGACACTACGGAACGAATTTTCTCCCTGGCGGATTCCTTGGATGATTTCCGCGGACTCAATCTCGATAGCCGCCATCGGGTGGCGAATATGGGCCTTAAAGTATTTACATATGAGGCGGGAGCACAAGTTTACCGCGTTCAATTCAATTACACGGAAAACCACGCCGCGCAACAACTTGCTGATATCCTCGATAAGATTAGTAATGTGGAGGAACTGATCAATCAGCTCGAATACGATATGAAATATGACCACTTGAGCCTTCCCCAAACCCTGCTTCAAGTCCAGAGTGGTTTGGACGATCATGACTATGTTGAGGCCGCACTGATGATCCCCACCCTGGAGAAAATCTCCGCCAATCCTCGCTACCTGCACTTGGCCCAGGTCCGCGCGCAGGAAATCATACAACGAATTCAGGAAAACAAGTAGAAACTGCGCCGCCGCAAGCACCAAGGGACCAGGACTTTAGTCCCCAATGCCGTGCAACTTCAGTGTTGTTGGATTCGTCTAGGTAGGTGTAGGGTAGGGGATGAAGCCAACCGGCAAGAAGTCGGGAGGTGGCCCATGAAGTCCCGCGTCTCTTTTACCAAGATATTGCCGATAGCAGGACTCATTGTGTTGCTTGCGGCAGGTTCGGCATGCGCCCAGACCAGTTCGGGCGCGCGTGTGATCCGCCTGAGCTTCGTTGAGGGCAGCGTTACCGTCCAGCGCCCGGATGTGCAGGCGTGGGCCGAAGCGCCGGTGAACACTCCGCTCGAGGAGGGCTTTAATCTTTCCACAGGTGAGAACAGCTACGCAGAAATTCAGTTTGAAAACGGGGGAACCATCCGACTAGGCGAGCTCTCCTTACTCGACCTGAAAGAATTGGGGCTGGCCGAGAATGCTGGGAAGAATGATCGTGTCGAACTCCGCCAGGGTTACGCCACCTTTCACCTTCTCTCTTCGGACCGCGGCGATTTGCTCCGAGTGGACACGGTGAACGGCTCGTTAACCGCGCGCGGCGGCACCCTATTCCGCGTGGATTTGGATCAGGAAGCCGAGCGAGTTGAGGTTTTTGACGGCACGGTGATGGTGCAGGGCAACCTCGGCCACATGACGGTTGACAAGGGTTACGCACTGCTCATGCAGCCCGGCGCCGCGGAGCCGACGGTGATCTCAAAGGGAATTACTGAGGACGATTGGGACCATTGGGTCGATGACCGCGAGAGCAGCGCTGACGCATCCTCCACTGTTCCGCCACCCCAAGGTTATGATGGCGACGCCTCCGAAACCCCTTATGGATGGTCGGACCTTCAGGACAACGGGAATTGGACAAACGTGGCAGGCCTCGGGTACGGTTGGACTCCCACAACCGTAACGGCGGATTGGGCGCCCTACACGGAAGGTCAGTGGTGCTGGTACCCCGGATATGGTTATACCTGGATTGGCGCTGAGTCCTGGGGTTGGCTACCCTACCATTATGGCTGGTGGAAGTTTATCCCCGGAAAAGGCTGGGTGTGGTTCCCGGGAAATTTCGGCTCGTGGACTCCCGCCCTGGTCACCTGGTACAGCGGTCCGAATTGGATCGGGTGGACGGTGCGCGCACAGCGCAGGGACGAAGCCAACGCCTGCGGCGGCAGTTGCGGCGGCGGAGTGGTGAGCAGCACAACGTTCCGCCAGGGCGGATTGCTTACTCCGAATCTCATGCTCAATGTGAGTCCAGCGACTGGCGAGAGGGTGAAGGCGCCGGGTGTCGCTCCTTTGGCCTCGGCCAGGCTGCCCGGGAAGATGGTCCCATCTCCCGCAGCTTTGAGCCGTGGGATTCAGGCTAGGCCGAATCACTCCATCGCGGCGTCCGAAAACTCAACCTCAGCGGTTGTCTATGATGCTCAGCAAAAGCGCTATGTGAATGGGAATGTCGCGGCAGCGGCGCAATCCCCCGATTCGGTTTCCGGAGCGCGCGCACTGAACGAAACGCCGGCAAATTCCGGGATGATTCAACCTATGCCCGTGACAGGCCGCGAGGCGAGCAATCAATCAGTGATGAACCTGAATCCCTGCGCAAGCCCAATGCCTTCTATGGACTGCGTAATTGTTCACCCAAGGTTCTATACGAGCCCTGTAAAGCCCTCGCCTGCCAGCCATCCGGGCGTGAGCGGCGGAGGCCATCCATCTCCCGCACCGCTTTCAAGCGGCGGCGAGCACACCGGCGGTTCGCCATCGAGTGGCGGCGGACACCCCGGTGGTGGTGGCGGTGGACACCACTAAACGCTGAGTCAGGAAACCATCATCCCCGCGTAACCCACCACGGCGCTGCGGTCGCCGCTGGCGCCTGCTGAAGTGGCATAGCGCACCAATTCCGCACGAGTTGCCCCCAGGTCTTTCGCCGCGGTCAGCATGGCCACGGCAGGCCCGTAACCGCACATAGAAATGTCTTCCCTGCGGATCACTTCGTACAAGCCCGCCGGATCAAGGGCCAAAATCTGGTCAATCGCTTTGCGATCCTTCACGCGCGTGACGTCATCGGGCTCATAATGGTTCATGTCGCTCGAGGCGACAATCATCACCGGGCTGGCTGACTTCTTCAGCGCTTCAGCGATTCCGTGTCCAAGGGCCTCCAAGGCTGCATAGCGGCTCACGCCGATGGCGATGGGAACGAAAGTGAAGTCTCTCACGCGTCTCTGCAAGAAGGGAAGCTGGACCTCGATAGCGTGCTCATCCTCGTGCGCTCGGCTGTCTTCCTCAAGCAGGTGGCAGGAATTCTGAAGACGGGTTGACAGCCCGGAATCGATGGCGGCGGCGCCTAACGGCGTCAGCCACTCGCCTTTCGGCATGATCGCCAGGGGGACGCCGCGGCCGGTGTGATTGGGGCAGAGAATTATGTACGTGGCGCGCGCCGGCAGCCGCTGGAATACCGCGCCCGCAACTGATCCCGAATACATGTAACCGGCGTGGGGAACCATGCAGCCGATGACCCCTGCGTCTGTGTCCGCTGGTGCGGATGCCTCAGTAAGATATCGGTCGAGCTGGCGGGTCAAAATATCAGCTTGGGCGGGATAAAAACGCCCCGCGACGGCCGGATGTCGGACGGAGGGCGGCTGCATGACAAAATCGTAAGCGTCGGGGAAGCGGCTGTCAAGCGCGCGCAAGAAGCAGGCGGGAACGGTGAAAGTCCGAAGGTCAAAGCACAAAGGCCGGTGGCAAAGGGGGATGGTGCGCCCGGCGCATTGGGTAATTAAGTTTCAATAATTAATCGTACGTATACCTATTGACAATATGAGTACAACTTGGTAATCTCAGAATTGACCATCGCCATCCCGGCACGTTGCCTTGCCCGTTGCTCTGGCGGCCGGCTCGCGGATGCCATTTGGGGCGATTCGAGGGAGATGTGAGAACCGGTGAAATTGTGGCACGGTCTTCCAGGTTGTATTCATGGGCTGGTCCGATTTCATCCCGATCGGATCGGGAATCGGAGTCCAGGAACCGGAGAGGCCTAGGCCATAAGACGATTCTGGGAGTTCGCCGTACAACGATTCAGCAGCAGGCAAGCATCCGTGGGACGTCAGGCTTGGGACAAAAAGCCCGAAAAAAACGAAGCTGGGAACTTATTGAAAACAAAGGGTTGCGATTAGCGGTTTTTGAAAACGAAGCTGGGAACATGCTGAAAATAATGAAAATACAAAAAATTGAAGAAGGCGCGAAAGTTAACAAAAACCGCCCTCCGGTCTGTGAGCATGTAGAGTGTTACTTAATTATGTTATATTATTAAACTTTAAATTATCTTATTTTATCT
>JASHSC010000692.1 GCA_030036915.1 Terriglobia bacterium | reverse complement strand
GAATGCCGGACTGGTAATCAGCCGCCGGACGCCGCGCGTGGAAAAATACAATCGACAGAGCACCGTTGACCCCAACGTGATTGATCCCTCGAATGGCCTTCCGGGGGGACTGGCTTTTGCAGGAGTCGACGGCATCTCGCGCGGCATGAGGCCGGTCAATTATGACATCGACCCTTCGGCCAGCATCACTTGGAATCCGCGGGGAAGCAGCAAGACCGTGGTCAGCGCCTCCTACAGCCGTTCGCACTCCCAGATTCCCATCTACAACGGGCAGTGGGCCACACAGGGATTCAATGCCTTTGAGACCTTCATTTCGCCCAACATTCAACTCAGCCCCGCGGTGACGCTGGATGCGGGCATTCCTCCGCCCACCACGCCGCTGCCGGACCTCAGCCCTTCGGCGGCCGACAACACCACCGCGCACTTCATGGACTTGAGCAAGGCCGAACCCGTTTATCAATCAGCCTCCCTCTCGATCGAACACGACATTCCTTTCTCCATCGCCATTTCCGTGGGAGCGAACCACAGTGTGGGCCGCGACCTGCTGGTGGGCGACGGAGTTGTCAATCCCAATGCCATCAGCCCCGCCGAAATGATCTATGGCGACAACCTTTACACCTATTCTTTCCGCTCGACGCTTCAGCCTTATCCTCAATATCCCGGCTTTGAACTTTACGGGCAATATCCGGGCGGACGCTACCAACGCGACTCGGGCTATCTCCGCGTTGAAAAGCGCGCTTCATTTGGCTTGACGTTTTCAGTTTATTATTCGATCTCGAAGCAGCTCGATGACTACTCCGGACCCTATGGCAATCAGGACTTCTTCAATTTAAATGATGATTGGTCCGCGACCGCCTACAACACTCCGCAGTACTTGACGCTCAGCTACGTCTACGATTTTCCCTTCGGGCCCAACCAGGCGTTTTTGGATTACTCGGGCATTACCGGCGCGCTGGTGCGTGGGTGGTCTCTGAGCGGCGATGCCTACTGGAACGATGGAACGCCTCTCGCGCCGCATCCTGAATTCAATAACACGGGCGACGTCCTCCCCACGCTTAACGTGAACGTGGTGCCGGGCGTGGACCCGCATGTTTCAAACCCCGGACCGGCAGAGTGGTTCAACCCGGCAGCCTATATTCAACCCCCGGACTTCACCATGGGAGACGCTTCGCACACGATTTCGAGCCTGCTGGGGCCGGGCTATAATTCGATGGACATCAGCCTGGGGAAGCGCCTCCCCATCAGCGGTGAGCGCGTGCTGGAATTCAGCGCTCTCGCCCTGGACGTCCTGAACCACGCGAACTGGAATTATCCCGACACGATGATCGGATCGACCAGTGAGCCCAATGTGGACGCGGGTAGAATCATCGGCTCGCACGGTGGGCGCGTCATCCAACTGGGCCTGAAATTCAGCTTCTGATGCTCCGATTCTCCCACCTGATCCTCGCCATTCTTGCGGTGGCAACTCCGCCTGCAACGGTGTGTGCGCAAACGGCCAGCGTTTCCATCCCCGCCTGGATTGACGAAGGTAATTGCGGGCCCACGCCCAAGTTTGAAGCTACAGTTAACGGAAAGCCCGCGCCCGTGATCTCCCAATCAGGGCCCGGGAGCGACCAGATGATTCTGGTCGTGGCAGACTTTACGGGAGACTTGTCGCTTGTGGAAGCCGCCAAGCAGGCGCTGACGCAGGACATTCCCAAGCTGAACTCGAACACCTGGGTGGGACTGATGCGGGATCAGGACGGGCTGCACGTGCTCGCCGACCCCAGCGCCGATCGCAAGCCGCTGCTCCAGGCCATCAACGATCTTGCCAGCACCGGTAAGCCGGGCTTGTTTGAATCCGTAACTCCGGCGCTCACGCTGGCGGACAGCATTCTGCGCAAATCGCCCATCCGCGTGGCCGTTCTGTACATTACTGACAGCAATATCTATAATTACCGCGAGGATTATACGAACCCGGTGATCAATGCGAGCGACCCCCATGACCTCAGCCGGGTCTTTCCCGACGCGCTGATTCAGGACAAGATTGCCCGGCTGGCGGAAGACGTCAGTGCACTGGAAGCCCCATTCTTCGTGGTCCACCTCAATTACCGCTCGGACACCCTCAACCTTTCCTACCAAAACGGACTTGTAAGCCTCACGGAAGATATGGGTGGCATGGGGCAGATTTGCCGGTCCGTGGGTGAAATCCCGGATGACATTGCCGCGGCCTTCGATCGCATCACTCACGAATGGCGTCTGAACCTGGGGATTCCTCCGAAATTTCATGGCAGCGCGCAAATCCGTCTGACTGCGCCTTGCGGCGGTGAAGACGCGCGGCTTTCCTGGCGCGCGCGTCTCCGCCCGAAGGAGGGTTAATGCGGCCCTGGCGTTTCCGATTCACTTTTGAAATTTTCCTGGGGGCGGTGCTAATCGTCTCCCTTTTGATCATGTGGCGTCAGTCGCGGCGGATCACCGATTTCCAGCGCCGGCAGCAGGAGGATGCGCAGACTTGGCGCTTGCTCCAGAAAGCCTTGCGGCAGAAAGAGGCGCCAACTGCTCCTTCGCCCACGCCGCAGAGCGCCGCACCCAGCGACGAAGAAAAGGCTGACCTTGCCAAGCGCGAGGCTGTGATTGAGCGGCTGGACCAGGAACTCGCGGAAACCCGCGCAAACCTTGCCGATCTCCAAACTCAACTTTCCAATTCCAATCAGCAAAACGCCCAGGCCCAGGCCGATGCCGAGGCGCGCCTCGAAAAGCAGCAGGCGGATTCCCAGGCTCAGCTCAATGACCTGCAAACGAAGTTGAACGCCGCGCTCACCCAGGCGGACATCGCCCGCCAACGCGCCGCGGCCGTGGAAGCCGACAACTCCAAGCTGAGGGCCGACACCGCCGCGGCCACAACTCAATCGAACGACGTCTCGCACACCATCGCCAGTCTCCAGGACCTGGAGAATCGCCGTGAGGTCTATTTGACCTCCATCCTCCGCCGCTACCGCGACATCACCAGCGAATTCCGCGCCATGAGCAGCATGCTGGATACCAGCCGCGACGCCGCCTCCGGAGCGTGTAGCGGAGCGGCGCTCGGCCGCATCCAGAACGCCGTCACCTCCGCTGAGGACGATATGCGGCAATTGAGCGAGTTGAACGGGCGCGCCCAAAAGCTGGAGAAACAGCTTTCGAAGAAGTGACCTCTCTGTCCGCTGTGGCGGCGCTCTATGAGCGTCGCCATGCTCTCACGAAACTGCACCGCTACTGAATCCGCGCAAAGCCGCTGAAAAGAGCCGAAAACGGCTTGACGCGGGGTGCAGAAGGGAGTAT
>JASHSC010000691.1 GCA_030036915.1 Terriglobia bacterium | reverse complement strand
CGGTAGGGCGCTGAAACGTGAACCAGAGCAGATTCTCATCCGGATTAAATTTCACCTTGATCTTTGCTGCGTGGAAATCATCGAGCACGGTCGCCAGGCCCCGCCACATGTAATACATTACGGACGGTTGGACGGGGACGGCGATTTGGGAGGGCGGTGATTGGCGGCAATTCGAATCACTTCCCGAATAGCCGGTGTAGTGCAGAATCTGCGTTTCCACGAGGGTATCCAACCCGCTGTGCCCTACGGCAGAGATCATGGTGGCGATTCCATGCTGAATTTCCGAGAGTGGATTCATCTTGGTGGAAGGATAGCTGAAGAAAAAAAACAGCTCGTCCGCATAGAAGCGGCCTTTGAAGCCAAGCTGCCTGCACCTCGTCTGCATTTGGCCAAGAGTGTCGAAGTAAACGGCGTCGGGCGGGTTCGTCGGATGCCACGACAGTCCGGCAATTTTCTCTGCCAGCCCGGGTGAAATGGGATTGTGAGTATGGGGTCCAAAGACATACTTCCAACCTGCCGGCAGGGCGCCGGTTTCGCCCTGAAACTGTTCACGAAAATCCCCGCCCCCTTGCAGATCATGAACCCGGAAGTCCTCAAAAGCCTGGTCCGCGCCGGTCAGTTGAACTAACCCCGCCGAACCAGCTCGGCTTAGCTGCTCCGATTGAATGTCGTGCGTGACGGTGGTCTCTCGCTTCCCATCTGAAATTGTGAAGGTGGCGGTATTTCCTTCGAGACGCATTTTGAGCTCGAGGTTCAGGCTGAAAGGCCATCCGACGTCGATGGCCGTAATGCGGGATTTATCCCAGGCATTGCCGATGCGTTCGGCGATGTAAACCACGTAAGCCCCAAGCCCCGGCATGCAGGTTCCGTAACCTCCCATCAGAAAACTTTGAGGGGTTGAATAGCGGAGTAGAACTCCAAACTGCCCGCGGTTTAGCGCACGGACGCTCACTTCAGCGTCCTTCAGCTCCAACTTCTCAGGCATGATCAAGGTCGAGGTTTCAAGGGCTTCAATATTCCCGCCATTCGCCACGAACTTTCCATCGTGCACACCGCTTCTCCGCTCGCCACCCAAAAGCGTGTAAATGAGGTCCGGGGCGAAAGCATTGATCGCGCCCGGCATGACTCGTGCCTCCGGGTCGGCCTTCTTAACCGCCTCGTAAGTCCGATCGAAGATCCTCATATAGCGTTGAACGGTTTGATCGTCCCAGCCGCACCCGCTCCACTCATTACCAAATTCCCAGATATAAGCCCGGTCCTTGAAGTGGCCGACCGCGAATTCGACGAATTGCAGCCAGGCTTCCAGCATCTCCAGAGTTTGATCGACCCAGTAGTTTGTATCGGGGCATTCATTCCAGCGTGCCTCTTGCCAATTGATAGTCTTGGGTGGATTTTGATAGAGTGGATTCCCTTGGGTCATGTCCAAGCCCATGATTAAATTGATTCCACAGCGATGAAGGTCAGTAAGCCAGCGGTCCAGGATCGGGTCAACTTCATACTTGCCTTTGACTTTTTCAATCAGGCACCACTGATAGGGCCCTGCCGCTCCGCCGCACTGTCGCACCCACTTTGTTCCTGAATCGTAATGAAGCGGGGCCCACAGGGAATTCTGGGTCAGTCGATTATCGCTATGAGTAAAGTTGGTGGATGACACCGTGACGCCTGCCCCTCGCGATACGAGCGCGAGATTGTCTCCGGCGGGGTCGAGGACTTCAACTTCCGCAATCGAGAACCCGTAGCTAGGTAAGCCCAGGGGTTTTTCAAAATTATTTCCGGTGATCCGAATTTGCTTGGCGCGGCGCGGCTCAACCTTGATTTCCCACCGGTCCTGCGCATCGATGTCCACGGCATCGTGCGAGTAAACGGTCTCCCAGTGCCAGGCGTCCCGGCTGAATTCAATGGTCAATTCACGGGGCAGGGACCGGCCGAAGTTCGTGCCGGCAAAGTCTTTCTTGCAAAGGACGAGTGCGACGGATGCCACCGTGGATTCGATGGGGAGATCAATCTGAATCCACTCGGGACGCACATCGGGCTCAATCGATCCAAAGCTGCACCAGGCGGTTTTGGGATTGCCATCAATCAGATGTATCGGCGAGAAAGTCTGGAAATCGTTTTCGCGGCTCCTGGGATGCTGAGCGGTATTCGAACCAAGAAGATTCCACCCAATTTCCCAGGATTTCTTGGGCCTGATTTTGACGGCGGTGTGTTTATTCCCCTCCTGCATCACGACTCCCGGCATCAGGTCAGGACTAACCCCGTAAATGTACATCATGTTGTCGAGGCTGAAGACCGGCTCGCCATTCGAGATCGCCTCGACTGAGGAATAATCCGCAAAATTCGGGGGGGCTTCCGCCGTGGGCCGATTGCCCGGTTCCGCCGCTTCAAGCGCATGGGGCGCGGCTGACTCAAAACCCGAAGCCGCCGGGCGCAACAGGTCCGGTGTATGACCACCCGCCAGAATTGCCCGCCAGGAAGCGGCGACGTTGGTGATGCCCATCAGCAGGCTACGACGACGCATCGCTTGCGGCTCCCTTGCGAAGGTCGCTTGAAATTAACTCGATACATTGTTCGATTACTTTGAAAGTCCAAACCGGAAGCGGACATAGTCAATCAGAAACTGTGGATACTGCGGGTAATTTCCGATTCCGTAGCCCTGGCCCCAGGGAGCGTGAATAAAGGGCCAGGTGATCTCCGACGCCAGGCAGGGGAGAGGGTTGAACTTGCCGATCCTTCCTCCAAATTCCTTCATCGTGTCAAAAGTTTTCGAGAAATACCAAGGATCACCCTGATGGGCTTTGAAGCCAAACCGCACATGGGTGGCGTCAATGACCTGCGCCAACATGAAAAGCGGGCGGTGGCTCATGATCGCCTCCGGGACGGGCTTATCGAACTCCAGGAAAATGGTACCCTTGGAATCCGCCTTCTCTTCCGTCTCGGCCGAGGGGTCCACCCCCAGCCACTTATTGATGAACCGGTAGCGATTCTGCTTCGGAGAGTACACTACTCCCCAGCCTTCCCCAGGGATAATGACCTTACCCTGCTCGTCCCAAAAGCTAAAGGAAGCGAAGAAAAGATCCCATGGGACTTTGCCCTCCGGAGGGTAGAAGCTGACTTCCGCTTCGTAACCCGGAAAATTCTTCTCCTGCGTCATGTCCACGTTGAAGCTGCCGATGTTCGTCGGGCACATGGCCCAACCGTCGGTGCTGGCCGGAATCAGGGTCACGGACAGAAATCCGGGGTGGGAGTACGTGTCCACAATAGCGGCGCCTTCGTGGTACCACTTGGCCTGGTAGCCAGGGACATCGAATTCGTCCGACATTTGGTCAACCGTCTGCCGCCCGGCGCCAAAGAACACGGCGTAATCGAGAAACGCCGGCCAGGAAGGGTCGGGAGGTTTGATTGGCGGCAGGATTCCCATTTCGGGTCCGAAGGTGTCTGAAAGCCAACCGTCCTGAGAGACGACGGGTCCAATCTCCCAAATTCCCGTGATCTTGCCGAATCGTGAAACGTCGATGGACTTCATTTTCCAGCCAGGATGGGGGAATCCCAGGAGCCCGCCAAAAAATCCCACCTCCAACGATGTGGGGCTATTGAGCTTCAAGCGATAGTCGAGCAAAAAACTGGCAGGCCCGCCCTCGCGATCATATGTGGTGAAGTAGGGCATGTTCCAGTTGCCGTTAACCTCCGGCGCCAAATCACCACGGCCGTAAAGCAGAGATAATTCCGGCCTGCCGTCGTAATAATTGAGCGGACCATCCTTGATCTGCGCGCGAGGAACTTTGATGTGGGTGACCAGCAACTGGAAATAGTGCGTGTCCGGAGGCATCACCGTGCGGTCCTTCGGCCACGTCGATGGATCGGAGAACGTGACGGCGATGTTTAATCCCACCGCAAAGTTGGAAATCTGGTCCGGCAGCTCGCTCGATTTGACTTGCAAGAACCCCAGATGAAATTCCCAGGGAAGCGGGTAATCATCGATTCTGATCGGGTCCTTCAGAATGCCTTTAACGTCCTGGCCGTGGCCGGCATGGCGGATGACCAAAATGCCGGGCCGCTCCGTGGTATTGAGGCTTTGCACGTTCGACTTGGGAACGAAGATCCAAGGGGAGATGTCGCCGCCAGGGACGAGAAAGTGCTGGCTGAGTTTGCGAATGTCACGGGGCGGGGCGGTCGTCTCCTGACCCTGCGCCAAGGCGCAGAACATGGTAAGGCTCAACAAGCCCAGCGCGAAGGTTTTCATGGGATCTTTTCTAGGCGCCCTAAGCCCAAGATTAGGGACCTCACTCAGCCTGCGAATTTTCCGCAGGCTGAGTGAGGGGCAATGCTTCAGAACTGGAATCGTGCGAACAATTGGATTTCCCTGGGGGTCCATGAGTCACCTGTAATGCTGCCATATCCCGCGTTATCGATGTTGGTATTGGGAGCACTCCACAGGTGCCGATTGAAAACATTGAAGGCATCCACGCCAATCCGGACCTTGAAGTTCTCCTTGGTATAGGTATCCTTGATCAGTGTGAGATTCTCCATCCGCACGCCGCAATCGCGAGCTGTGGAGGAATAGGCGAAATCGCCCAGGGTAAAAGATGGAGGATCCTGGAACGCTCCCGATCCGTTCACTTGGGGTGTCAGGTAGAGATGCGCGTTCGGATCATTGTAGTTATACATGCTAAGTTGCCGGGAATGACAGCCGGTCATGATGATTGGAATGCCCGGAACCTTGTTCACCCACTGGCTTCCGATCAGTGTGGTTGTGGCATTGCCCGTAATCAGCAGTGGTTGTCCCGAGAAGTAGTTCTGCACTCCCGCCAGTTGCCAGCCGCTGATGACACGATTCAAGACCGGGTTGCTGATGGTTGCGCCAAACTGCTTTCCCTTGCCGACCGGAAGGTCATAGATCCAACTGACGTTTAAGGATTGTGGCCGGTCTGTAACGCTGCTTGCGTTCACGGGCATGTCCTTGCAAGTGTATTGGAGCTGCGTATACCCACCCTGTAAATTGTCGCACTCAAGCCACTTGGAAGCCGTGTATGCCACTAGGAAGCTCAACCCTTGTCCGAAATGCTTCTGCGCGGTGAGTTCCAAGGCATTGTAAGTCGACCACCCGGAAGGAGAGGTTTCCGTAATCCCTAGATATTGGGGGAATGGCCGCAAAGCCTGCGCCACTGAACCGCTGAAACCCGAGTACGGGGTCACGTTGATTCCATCCGCCGTAAGCTCCGCCGCGGTGGTAGCATTGTAGGGCTGGTTGAGAAGGTTTCCCAGCGAGAGGTACTGCAAGGGTGTGTTGTTGTAGTTAACCACCCCACTGAGCGCAGTTTCGGGAAGGCCGTGGATGAATTTCCCAACGTAGTCCGCCTTGCCAATGATTCCATAGGGCAACTGTCGCTCAATACCCAGACCGACAGCTTGAACTCGGGCTCCCTGGTTGTCATTGAATACATCCCAACCTACAGCGCTGCCATTTGCCTGCGAAGGATTGTGGCTCACTGCCGCCGCGGGCGGAATGGCGGAGGCGGGAAAAGCAGTGCTCCAATTCCAAGCGGCGGTCAGGCCGCCGTTCTCGCTCGCCAGGGCGCCGGCGCGCGTTTGGGTTGCCTGGTAACCCAGGCCGCCGCTGGAGTTATTCTCCGAAGTTATACCGTAATAGCCTCGAAACACGGTTTTGGCATTGTATGCGTAGGCCAGACCCAGGCGGGGTCCAAATTCACGCCAATCAATGTTTCGGGTTGAACAGCGCGAGATGGCTCCAGGGCCGTAGAAGTCCAAGGCTCCATTTGTCCCGGTGGCCGGATTGGCGGTGTTGGGGTCAAAACTGGAGAATGACTCGCCGCAATACCCGGCGGGATTGCCGATGTCCCAGCGTAGCCCGTAATTGACGGTCAGCTTGGCAGTCAGCCGAAAGCTATCCTGGGCGTAGAACCCCCATTCGGTGGCGCGGCTCAAGCTCGTGGACCCCGGAATTTCCATGGTGACGGAGTCCAGATATCCTGTTATCAAGCTGGCATAATCCCATCCGGTCGAGGGATAGCCGGGCAGCCCCGTCTCAGCATTCGTAAAGCTGTCGAAGCCGCTCCCAAAGGTGTTCGCATAACTCGAATTATAGTTGTGCTCATACTGGTACCCGAACTTGAAATTGTGCTTGGATTTGACCCAGGAAAGGCTGTTGGCAAGATTCCAAGTGCCGGTAAGAGAGTTGTCA
>JASHSC010000690.1 GCA_030036915.1 Terriglobia bacterium | reverse complement strand
ATCCGCCGTTTTGCCCAGATGCTTGGCAGCGTAATCGCACAGGTGGTCGTGATCGATTTCACCGACTTTATTCTCACCATCGTAAGCTTTGTGCGTGCCGTCGGCGGAGCACTTGAGAGTCAGCATTGCCATATTTCCTCCTTGTTCCGCCGAAAGGCGGGTATCTTCGAAATTCGGAACTGGAAACTGGGAACTGGAAACTGGAGACTGGGTCTCGCTTTGCGATTTCGGATTTCTAGCTTCGGATTTCCAGTTTCTTGTTTCGACCGAAAGCCAAATCTCCGGCAGTTCATCCAAAAACGGTTGATTGGTCAGCGCCACGCTGGTGAGCGTCAGGCCCTGGGATTCGCCGGTCTTGCGGTCCGGGTATTCCTTGGCGAAGGCCGCGGAGACGTAGCGATACTCGCGGCTCTTGATCAGCTTGCGCGCGCGCTCCGTGGGCTCATAGCGGCCGAATAAAATCCAACGGGAATCGGTAGACGGCATACGGTATACGGCATCCTGGCCCGTGCCCTGTCCCGTTTGCCGTTTGCCGTCTACCGTGTCCCGAAACAGTTCCGGCTCATCCAGCGCAACAATTCGTCCCGCGCTGGGAGTGGGCTCGCCCGCGGCGCGTTCCAGGTCCTCGCACGCGTGGTCGTAATCCACATTCAGGTCGTGGTTGGCGAGTTTCTGGAAATTCTCGATGGCCGTATTCAGCTCATCGCGCGTGAACGAAACCTCGCGGCCGCCTTTCACCCATTGCCCGGTCACCAGAATGGGAATCCGCGCCAATCCTTCCGCCGGCATCGCGCTCAGTTGTGATACAAAATTGAAGTTCTCAGTCGCCATGGTTATCACCCGTAGCGCAGACCGCCGAATTCGCGGTCTGCGGTTTGCGTAACGCCGCCATCCTGGCGGCTTCCGTGGAAGGGCGGGGCTTCAGCCCCGCCGTTCAAGACCGCCCTCATCTCTTGGGGCTTTAGCCCCTGAAGCGGTATTCCTTCAGGGCCTGAAGGCCCTCTTCGTCGCGGCATTCGTAACGGCGGGGCTGAAACCCCGCCCTTCCGTCGGCTGGGGCAGACACGTTTCCTGTGTCTGCGTTTCCCAGTCGCTTCTCCTCCACCTGCGCCGCGTTGGTTTGTTCGTCCGCCATTGTTTTCCTCATCCGCGAAATCTGCGCGATCTGCGGATTACTGAATCCAGTTCCCGTACACCTTCAATCCGCACACTTGCAGCGTGGTTGCCGTTGAACCCGCCGTGGTGAACACCTGGTCGAAACTCACTTTGGTGTTGTTGGTGTAAGTGAACGGCGTTCCGAAAGCGATTTGCTCGTTGTAGCAATTGCCGCTGGTGGTGGTGGCGGTTTGAAGCGTGGTGGGCGTGACGCTGTAGGTGCCGCCGGCTGAACTCGTGGAGCCCGACGCCGACCCGCCCGCGGACGGCAGCGTCACCGTTGCGACCGTCGCCGCGGCGATCGAGCTGAGCGCCGTGGTCTGCACGCCGTAATACAAGCTCACGCCCGTCACCTGGAACCCCAGGCCGCTGGTGGTGCGCCCGCCGAAGGTGATGTCGCACGTCAGCGCGATCGTCCCCGACGTGGTGTTGGTCGTGCCCGAATACACCAACTGATTTGCTCCCACGCGCACCAGCGCCGGACCGGTGCTGAACGACGTGGTGGTGGGCACCATGAAGCAGTTCGACGGTTGCACGAAAAACGCCGCGTCGCCGTAGGTGGTGGGAGTCGCGCCGTTGATGTCGAGCTCGGTGGGCGCGCAATTCGTAATGTTGCCGCTGGAATTTGTGGAGCAATAATAAAGGATGCGATTCCCCGGAGCCGCCGCCGTGGAGTAACTGGTGCTGTTCGAGAGGCTGCTGCCCGCCGAGCTGGTCCAATAAATAACGTTGCACTGCCCGGCCTGCACGCCCGCCTGCGTGCACGTTCCTTCATTGGTGGTCAAAGTGACCGTGTTGGCGTTGATGGCCTGGCCCGAGCCGTTTTGCCACACCGTTCCCGCGGAATAATTGAGCGTCAAGCCCGTGGCGCCCCAACTCACGCTGGGATCGGAAAATGCGCTCGTCAGGCTGCTGTAATTCGTTCCGCCCAGCACCGGCCCGGCAGAGCCTTGCGAAAAGCTGGAGACAGGAGTCAGGAGACAGAAAACAGCCAAGAGTAGCGCAGAGTCGCGCGCCATTTGCGCTACTCTGCGGCTCGTGAAGGTTGAAACTGGAAACTGGAAACTGGAAATTCGCTTCATCGAAATCCTCCTTTTGTAGCGGCGGTCTATGACCGCCGTGAATCTCGGCGCTCACAGAGCGCCGCTACAGCTATTTGTAGATCGCCGTAATCGTCACCGGCGCGTTGGTTCCGTACGACGAGCATGCAAACGCGTACTCGATGTACTGGCCGAAGCCCGGCGCGGCCGTGCCGCTCACGCTGGTAGTGGTCACGCCCGTCGTGACCGGGGCCTGTTGGTAAATGTCCCAGGCATTGATGGCGTTGCTGGATACACTCACCGACGCCGCGCTGCCCAGGTTGAGAAAGTTGACTCCGTCGTAGCTGGTCTTCGCCTGCACGGTGCAGCTCGAGTACGTGCCTGAGATCGTGCCGAACACCCAGGCGATGTGCGCTGTGGTGACGCCCGTGACGGATGTAGGACTTGTGGATATACCTGTAGCAGCGATACTGAGCACAGGATTATCCACGATGTAACCGAAGGCCGGAAAGCGGTGCGAGCTGTAGGCGTCCGCCATCACCTGCGGAAGGCGCAGCGTGGGAAGCATCAGCACCACCGCCCCAATCGCCAGGCTGAGTGATATAACCAAAGTGTTTCTCAAAGTTCGCATAGGGTCTCCCTCTGTAGCGGCGGTCTGGGACCGCCGTTAATTGTTGTGCGGTCCTTTGCCGCACGATTTGTTCAGGCCCGCCGTGGCGCGTCGGCGACGGTCGCAGACCGCCGCTACAACTCGCCGTCGCGGTGCGCGGGTGCGCCGCCGGACGCGACGTCGTCGACGACGTAGTCCTGAAATCCCAACTCGTTCCGCATCAGGTTCACGCTCGAGCGGTCGGAAACCCACGCGCCCGCCTGCGCGAGTTCGTTGATGATGGCGGACATCGCGTAGATCGAGCGCGCCTGCACGTTCGAGGCCACGAGGCGCGGCACGGGCGCGTCGGAGCCGAAATTCCATTCCACCAGCCGCCGAATCGTTGAGTTGCGGATCTTGTGCGCGATGTAATCCGCGGTGTTCTGCGTGGCGAGCAGGAAGAAATCGGTTTGCGATTCGCCCAGGGCGCGCGAGCCGCTCTGCGTCTGCCCGAGTTCCATGAACATGGCCAGGCACGCCGTGGCGATCTGCTGCTTGTGGTGCTGAATCGAGGGCAGAATCTCGCGGATGCGGCCCTCGATTCCCACCAGCTTGAATTCCGCGCCGTTGGGCAGCGAGAGCCCGGTCTTTTCGTGCGCGGCGAGTTGCGTTACCCAGTTCTGCGCCGTCTGCACGTCCTGGCGCGAGGGATTGGGCGGAAGCATTATCATCGGCACGCCCAGCGAGTTGCGCTCGCAGGCGATGGCGTCAATGCGCTCCAGATGTTTCTTCACAAACCAGTGCGGATACATGGCGCGCGTCAGCGGAATGCCCCAGAAATTCGCCCCCTCCTGCTCGTGCGTGAAGATGCACGCCTTGTCCGTAGGCAGCAGAACGTATTCAAAGCGATTCGAGCGGTAGCCCCACTGCTCGAGCGCGTAGAGCGTTTCGCCGTCGTCGTAAATGAACGGCGGCAGCGTGGGATCGACCGAGTGCGGGTCGGTGTGCCAGCGATAGAACGTAAGCGCCTGGCGGTCGCACATGCTGCGCAGGCGGATGCGGTCGCCGTCCACGCGCAT